>JAAZBV010000138.1 GCA_012513605.1 Desulfatiglans sp.
ATCTCAAATCAATATTAAATCGAACTTAAATTCATATCAAGACCTTTACCCGATCAAATGTTCTACTGCGCGGTCTTCATAAAAAAATGTGGTTAAAAATCTTTTCAGATTAGAAACAGGGCAGTTTTAAAGAAAAATATCTTTACTTCTGAACTCCCTGCCAGAATAAAAAATTGCCCATATCTTTCGATAAGATAGTAATCAGTAACATTAATTTTTCTTGTAATTTAATTAATGAAAATATAATTAATAGGGGTATTTACCTTGTTTTTTTAAACAGCAGCTATCAGATCAGGAGGTCGCAAATATGTATTCAATTTTCTCAAGATATTTCTACTGTTTTTCAGGGCACATTAAAGGAGGGTTTATAAGACTCTCTTTTTGTTCTCTGTTATTTTTCATCTGCTCTCTACCTGCATATTCTTCTGATCTACTTGAGGTCTATCAGATTGCCCTTGAAAGTGATGCGGCCTTTCAGAAGGAGATACACAGGCACAGCGCATCACCTGAAATATATAAACAGGCATTCGCAGAGATGCTGCCTGTTCTCAGCTTTGATGCCTTTTACAAACGTTCAAGGCATGAGATATTTGATAATGAGGTTGCGGTATATGGTGACAGCACTGCAAAATATCCGGGTAAGGGGTTTGATCTGGTATTGAGCCAGCCTATCTTTAAATACTCATCCATTGTAAGGCTTTCACAGGCAAAGGAGGAGGTTGAACAGGCAGATCTGGAGCTTGAAACAGCAAAACAGAAACTTATTCTCAGGGTAACAGAGGCATATCTTGCAGCTCTTGAGGCAAAGGACATCCTTCAATTCAGCAGATCGGAAGAGGCTGCTGTTAACATGCATTATAATCTCGCAAAGGAGAGATACGATAACGGCCTTGCCCCTGTTACCGATTTTCATGACGCAAAGGCCAGGCTTGCGGTTATTACAACAAAGCGTGTAAGGGCTGAACACATTCTTGAAGATGCCCTTGAGGGGCTGGCTGAGATTACCGGCAGACGTATGGATGATCTTAAAACCATTTTATTGCCTGATATCAGGATAGAGAGTTACCTTTCTGAGCCCGGTACAAAGGGTAACTCCGCTGCAAAGGCTGCCGTGACGGATGAAAATCAATCTCCCGGAGCAGGCGGTATAGATATAAAGGGCTTTAACAGCCTGCACCCCGGAGAAACAGGGTCATACAGGTGGGACACAATCCCGTTGATAACACCGATGCCTGATAATGTTGATGCATGGGTCGCTTCAGCACGAAGGCAGAACAGTGACGTGCTTGTAAAGGAGAAGGGAGTAGTTGTTGCAGAAAAAGAGGTTTCAATGCAGAACTCAGGCCATTTGCCTACTGTTAATTTTGTTGGCAGGATGAACAGGGATATTGAAGGGGGGTCATTATACGGCGGTGGTAGCGACCTTGAAAGATGGGAAGGGGCAGTTGAACTTAAGATCCCCATTTTTAATGGTTTATCCACCTCATCAAAGGTTCGGGAAGCCAGACTTCTTTTAAAGGCCGCTGAAGAGGATCTGGAGGGAGAGATCAGATCAGCAACAAGGGCATCCAGGGCCGCATTCCTTGGCATTAAAAGCTCCATAGAGAACATCAATGCCCTGAAAGAGGCAATGATTTCAAATCAGATTACCCTTGAGGCGAAGAAAGAGGGTTTTAAGTCAGGTATGTTCCCCAGTCTGGCGGTAACAGATGCAGAAAGAGACCTGTACCAGACTAAGCAGGAGTATGCCAAGTCACAGTATGAGTATATCATTTACAGCCTGAGGCTTAAAAAGGCGGTAGGGCTTTTAACGCAGGAAGATATAAGAACCATAAACTCCTGGTTGAAGTAATAATAATTTTAAGAAAGCAGAATATTTTTACCCGAAATCAAGATATGAGGTAACCCTGAAAATGTCACACCTGAAAAAACTGGTACGCAGGCTGAAGAGCTTTACAGAAAAAAACAGTGCAAAAAAGGGGGCAGAACGCCGCAGAATGCTTTTTGAGACCCTTGAAAAGCGTCTGCTTCTTTCGGCTGATCCTGTATCTGCCTCCCAGCAATTGCCGGAAGACAAGCTGTTCATCTCCTATGTCGTGCCTGCCGCTGAGGTGGAGCAACTTTCTAATGAAGCAGCGAATAATGTGTCCAACCCTGATGATGTTAAGGCAGATATAAAAATACCGGAGGCTGTAACATCCCCTGAATGGTCAGGTGAAAACGGCCAAAACCTGGAGAGTATTCTGTCCGGAGAAGAGGCCTCAGTTATAAAAAGCGGTTCTGAAGAGTATACATTTACAAAGGAAAATATCTCTGTCCAGTTATCATGCCTGCTTTCAGAGGATGGCGGGCATCAGCTCGTAATTATTGATCCCTCTGTACCTGAATATGAATCTCTGATTAATAAGATCATTGAGGACAACCCTGGCGGGGCTGAGGGTCAGTGGATAACAGGGCAGAAAGGGCTTATTGAAGATAGTGATACACAGAATGAGATTAAGGGAAATGATGCAACAGGGCCTACCTATGAGGTTGTAATCCTTGACCCTGACAGGAATGGGATTGAACAGATCACAGAGATACTTGGTCAATATCAGGATATAGACACAGTACATGTAATATCCCATGGCGCATCAGGTATGATGCGTATAGGAAACAGCATTGTTGATAGAGGCAGCCTGGAGGAGCATTCCGAAAATCTCAAGGCTTGGCAGCAAGGCCTGGCTGATGGCGGGGATATCTTGCTTTACGGGTGCAATATTGCTGATGGCGAATTGGGCATAGGGTTTATTACAGAGCTCAGCAGGCAAACCGGTGCGGATGTGGCTGCATCTGCAAATGCAACTGGAACGCCTGAAAGGGCAGGCGACTGGATACTTGAATATAACAAGGGCTCTATTGAATCTGCATTCCTGTTTCAGAACCGAAATATGTCAAACTATTCTCATCTGCTGGCAGATATCAGTGTAAATGGTACATTGGGGGCTGATACCATTATTGTGGATTTTGGCTCTTTAACCATTACCGGCGGTGCTGCCTCTCACAGCCTTAACACATCTGATAATTACCTGATAAACGGTCTGGGTGGTAATGATACCCTTATAATACAGGGCACAACAGGCGCAGATACCATAAATATCAACTCCTCCGGGATAACCATAAACGGTTTAACCTATGGCATCCTTTTAAACAGTATGAGCAGTATAGAGCGCCTGGTCATAACCGGAGGAGATGGAAATGATTCTATAACCCTCTCCGGTGATATCCTGCTTGCAGGCACTGCCTTTACCATCCTTTCTGAGTCCATTACAGTTAACAGCACAGTCAATACCGGTACGGGCAGCATTAATCTTTATGCAGCGGCAGAGGATAACAGCATATTCGGTGATGCCAGAGCGCATGTTATTCTTGAAAACGCCACACTTATTGCCGGTGACATCAATATAATTGCTGAGGCGGGTGTAACTGCTGAAGCATCGCTTGAGCTTAATTTCCCGGTAGATGTTGCCCTGATAAATGTAA
>JAAZBV010000139.1 GCA_012513605.1 Desulfatiglans sp.
AGCTTGACAGTGAATATGAGCTGTATAACTACAACGCCAGGCTCTATGACCCTGTCATGAGCAGGTTTATATCTCCGGATACAATAATCCCTGATCCATATAACCCGCAGTCTCTTAACAGGTATTCTTATTGTTTGAATAATCCATTGAAATATGTTGACCCGAGTGGTAATTATGCAGGCGTTTATGCACCTGGTTCTAACCCATGGAGCAGTGTAGATTGGTGGAATTCATTCCCTAGCACCCAGGGTAATGAGAGTCTTTTTGGGCTTTTAGCTGGCCCTGCTCTCTGGGAATTGTACCAAAAGGGGTATGTAGTTCGCTCTCGTACTGCTACTCTAACATCAGGACCGTTAATGGATGATTTCTGGAAAAAGATCGATGATATAATATTTACATCAAAAGAGTTTTACCTTATGGTTGTACCTAATGTTGATCAATTCATGTGGGATTTGAACGGAAACTCCTCTATTAATCTTAATGGTGGCAGCATAAACTCTAGTTTAATGTCAGCTCTAATAGAATTTACTAGTGAAACTAACACTACGTTAGAAGCAACATCGAAACGCGGAACAACAAGAAATCTTCCTGGTGACAGCAAAACTAGTCAACATTATACTGGAAATGCAATTGATTTTAGGTTGTATGATAAAAATGGTAAAATGCTATCAAATAAAGAAACCGCAGATCTAGCGCGCCAGTCACAAAAATTTACTGGAATTGAAATAAGTGAATTGGGAAAAGGATTTGTTCATGTTGATTTGCGAACTGATTCCAGGTATTCTACTTCAAATCCTCTTCTTATGGAACAGATTGGTATTAACCCATATAGATATAATTATATGAATGGGTCAGAATTTTGGAAAAATTATGAACAGGGTAAATATTTAAAATATCCAACTTACTAATAAACTAGGAGGTTATATGAAAAAAATCATTTTGTTAAGTTTATATTTAATTTTTATAAATAGTGCATGTATTGCTGCAGATAATGAAAATCAATATATTACTAATATTGATGAAGTCGATAAAACAATAGAAATATTTTTTAACTCTATGCAGAGTGGTGATGTAAAAAAGTCTTATGAAATGCTAACTGATAATTATAAAAAATTATTCGAAAAAAAATATGGTATGAATTATTTAGAGGCATATGGTGATGAAGCATATCAAGCAGAAACTCATGCACATAGATTTGTAGTATTAGAAAAGAAACTTGAAAATAATGCGATTTATATAACTGCTGAGTATTACTTGAAAAGCTCCGATTCTCCTGACGAAGATGAAAAAAAAGTATTTATCATTAAAATTATTAAACTAAAAAATAAATTTATGATCGATGATATTATTTATCAAGAGTGAATACAGTGTGTAAAAAGGGGACAATGCTATAATCTCCTGTCATCAAGACGAATGCGGGAGGTCCAGAAGATACTAAGAAACTCTGAGAGCTAATGGTAACAAGGCTGTCGAGCAATTATTTTTATGCTTATTTTGATTTAGAATCATGATGATCATCGTCAATAAGAGAGGGAACAGAGTATGACTGCAATCAGCAAAGAAAAGATAATAGGGGTGATTGTTTGTGTTTTTATGTTTGGCTGTATAAGTATCTCAAATGCACAGGAAAAGATAACTGATAAAACATTGATGAACCTTAATTCAGAAGCAAAGGAGTATCTGGAGAAAGGGGACATCAATAATGCAGGCATTAAAATACTTGATACCTATGAAAAGGCAGCAAAGGATAAAGGCAGCTTAAGTCCTGCTGCAACAAAGGATTTATCAGACAACCTTTTTAAGATGGGTGAAGCAGTGCATAAAAAAGATGGGGCTGATAAAGCCAGGAACTGGCTTGAGAAAGCTATAAAAGGAAAAAGGGGTCAAATCTCCGAATAGCTTTTGATAAATATTTGAAAGAGCTAAACGGAGATTTGACCCCTTCCCATTGACCCCTTCCCTACATAAACCTTGTAACAGATGAAACGGGGCAGGTTCTGGAAGAGAATGGTTATCTGCCATTTGGTGGTACACTTTTTAGAAATGAGTACAATGGCGGTACATTTAAATCCGCATACAGGTACACCGGCCAGGAGCTTGACAGTGAATATGAGCTGTATAACTACAACGCCAGGCTCTATGACCCTGTCATGAGCAGGTTTATATCTCCGGATACAATAATCCCTGATCCATATAACCCGCAGTCTCTTAACAGGTATTC
>JAAZBV010000140.1 GCA_012513605.1 Desulfatiglans sp.
CTGTGAGCGCTTCCTGCGGCTATTTGTTCAACATTATTATCAATGCGTACCGGTTTATTCTTATTGATAAATGTGCCGTCTCCGAGCTGGCCGTCCTCATTCCAGCCCATTCCCCAAAGGGTTCCATTCTTTTTAATAAAAAGGGTGTGAAAAACACCGGCTGTAACCTTTATTACATCGGATGCAATTTTTACGGGTTTATTCCTGCTTGTATTTGTGCCATCGCCAAGCTGACCATATTTATTGTATCCCATGGCCCAGAGGGTGCCGTCGCTTTTTATAAACAGGCTGTGGGCATTGCCGGAAGCCACCTGTGCTACATCGGACGCAACCTGAATAGGCGTGCTTCGTGTATCTGTTGTACCGTCTCCAAGCTGACCATTATTGTTATATCCAACGCTCCATAACGTTCCATCTTTTTTAATATAAAGGGTGTGATACAACCCCGCATCTATTCCGGTGGGCAAAGCTTTAAGCATGTTTTGATCAACAGGCTGTTTTTTTGAGACTGTATTTTTACCTGCCTCTGCGCCATAGGCTGTAATATCAACCGGGAGCAAAGAGAAAATCAAAAGGATTAATATTAAAGCAGCATGTCTCCTCAAAAGAAATCTTATGATACGTTGTCTGTCCATCATTCCCCTGTTCCTCATAATGTTTTCCTGAAAATTAGTATTAAATTATATCCATCCAGAAAGAACAAAAGCCTGGATAGAGCTTTCAGCTACTAGTCGCCTGTCCCGCCAACCTCCCCTTCTATAAGCTGACTGCTGAACGCTGATTGCTGCTTTTCTCACATGCTGCGGCTGAAGACGAACTTGTGCTCCTCTCCCTCAACCCTGATAACAATATTGAATTCACCTTCCGCTTTTTCATCTATGTCCTTAATATCGTATATTATCAGTCCGGTTACAGTACTGCCGGGCATTACCTCCTGCGGTTTAAAGACAAGGGATGGAACAATTACCCGGAACTGCTCATAGATTCTTATTGTTTCTTCAAGGTCGTCTATTGAATCGTCAAACCTGGCGTTAAAAAAGTTTGCTACACTCTTGAGCTGATTTATTGGAATCTCCACTTTACCCGATTGACCCTGATCAGACTGATCAGACTCTTTAAGCTTTTCCAAAGTAGCCTTATAAGCCAAAGAAGCCTTATAAGCCTTATCAGCCTTATCAAAATTATCCTTGCCAAGCCTAGCCTTATCAGCTTTGCTAGGTTTAAAATCCTTAAGAGCCTTATTAACCTTATCAATCTCAACCTGATACGATTGTTTCCTTCTTTTCGATTTATTTGAATTTGTTTTATTTCCATGTGCAGATTTTAATGTAGCTATCGTCCCCGCTGTACGTTCTGTGTCCCCGAATATGCGGGATATTATCCTGATTTCTACATCAAAATAATCATTCTCAAGATCTATCAAAAAATCATCAAGAGGTTGAATTTCCAAATTTATTGGGGCTAAATCTTCGTTTTTATTTTTAAACTGCACTGTAATATTCTCATTGCTTACTTTAAAAGAATCCTGTCCCCTGTTTTTTATAATAAGATTGAAGATTATTTTTTCTTTAATGTGTTTGACCTCCGTGTAGTTGGCAAGATTTACCGAGTGTTTTTTATCAGAAATGACCATACCGTCATAATCCACCTTTTGCATTAAAGAAGGCGCTGCGACTGTCTTTATTTTGCCTGCGCAGCCTTGAAGCAGTATCACTGTAAAAAAAAGCATTAAGTAAAATTTTATTTTCATTTTAATCCCCTGGTTGTGTTCTTTATCCGTAGTGGCAGGCCCCTGTGCCTGCCAGGTTTTTTGCAAGGGGTACACAATCTCCCCTGACATAACAATAATGGTGCCAACCTGCGGGCAGACACGGGGGTCTGCGCCCTACAATTAATAATGTACTTTTGAGGAAAATAAATTCCTCTGTCATGCATTCGTAAATATTGCTGTATCTCACACAGAGGCACGAAGAACACAAAGATAATCAAATGCTTTTATTATAAAATACTTTTGTTTTTTAACTTTGTGGCCTTGTGGCTTTGTGTGAAAAATTATTTTATTCTGTTACTGTTCTGCACCTATACCCTCAAGTACGCCTACAATATCCCTCCACCCGTTTCTTTCAGCAAGGGCGAGGGCTGTATATAGCGTGTCTCTAACAATTGCTTCCGTATTCATGTCCGATCCCCACTCACAAAGGTATTTTACTATTTCACTGTGACCGTTCTGTGCTGCAGCCATAAGCGCGATAGATCCGTCTTCTGCTTTGATGTCAGTCACTGCTCCCTTTTCTGCAAGATATTTTACAATGCCTGTATGCCCGTTCTGTGCCGCCATCCATAGAGCTGTTCTCCCGTCATCCCTTTTCGGGTCCAGTTCTGCGCCCTTTTCAACAAGGAGTTTAACCACATCCATATGCCCGTCCTGGGCAGCTATCCATAGAGCTGTTATACCGTCCTTTGCCCGCTCGTTCACCCAGACCCCTCTTTCAATAAGGATTTCCACCACCTCAGGATTGCCTATTTCAGCCGCAACCATAAGGATAGTCGCTCCGTTTTTCTTGTTACGCACTATAACTTCGGCTCCGTTTTCCAGGAGGTATCTTAATATAGGTCCGTGACTTCCAATAAGAGAATTCCACAATGCAGTTGTACCGTCCCTGGCTTTTAGATTTATATCCGCTCCCTTTTGTACCAGATACTTTACAAAGTCCAGGTCTCCCTGGTTTACGCTCAACATCAGGGCAGTGGTCCCGTCAGCCAATTTTGCATTTACATTTGCGCCATGATCTATAAGAAGTCTGACAATCTCCATATGCCTTCCTTCAAGCGCCCATATAAGAGCTGTTATGCCATGGATTGTTTTTGTGTTGACCTCAACGCCTCTATCCAGAAGGCTTTTGACAAGGCGGGTCATTCCATGCTTTGAGGCCATCATGAGTGGTGTATGCCGAAGTTCATCTGAAATACCCTTTATAGCGGCTCCTTTATCACAAAGATAGGTTGCAACCTGTTCATGGCCATTGTTCAATGCAAGCCAGAATGCTGTTGTTCCATCGGTTGTTGGAATATCTATTCTGGCATTGTTTTCAACAAGGAGTTTTACTATTTCAAAATGACCATTTTCAGAAGCCACCGCGAGGGGTGTCAATCTTTTGGATTCTGAAAAATGATTTATCTCTGCCTCATTTTCTATAAGGAGCTTAACAATATCTGTATGCCCATTTTGAGCTGCTATCCATATGGGAGCGGTGAAGTCACGATCCTTTTTATTGACGTTTGCGTCATTTTGTATCAGGAGCTCAGCAATATCCCTGTGCCCATTCTGTGCAGCAACCCACAGAGCGGACCTGTTACCTGACCCTGTTGAGTTTACATTCGCATTATGTTCGATAAGAAGTTTTACAACATCCGTGTGGCCATTGAGTGATGCTATCCACAGGGCAGCGCCTGACCCCATAACAGTTATTACTTCATACTCTTTTTGATTCAGAAATTCGCGGATTTTGTCCCATTTTAACATCATTGGACTTTCTTTGGGATTCCAAATGATCTCCATTGGTGTGGTGTCGCCCATAATGGAGTCTCCTTCAGCATACCGGGCAATTTCTTCAAATGCCATTTTAGCCGTTATATACTTCATCTGCATCAGAAATATTACCCTTGTACGGAGCTCAAATCTCTCTTCTTCAGGGGTCTTTTCTCTCTCAATATCTTCCATTGGCAACTCTTCATTTGCCCCTTCCCTGTTTTTGACGTTGGCCTTTGCCCCGTTTTCCAAAAGTATCCTTACAATGTCAGCATACCCGTTTTGAGCAGCTATCCAGAGGGCTGAACCTCCGTTATACTTGTTTTTCTTTTTTACATCAGCGCCTTTCGAGATGAGAAATTCGACAATATCCCTGTGCCCTCCCTGGGATGCGAGCATAAGAGCAGTGACGCCGTCTGTTTTTCTTCTGCTGTTTACATCAACTCCTTTACCAATTAACTGTTTTACTACCTCAAGATGCCCCTTTTGGGAGGCCCACATTAGGGCTGCAATACCGTCAATATTGTCTA
>JAAZBV010000141.1 GCA_012513605.1 Desulfatiglans sp.
ACAACGTACCTGTTCGTAACACCCAGAATCCGCTTTTTCTGCATTGCTGCCACCACATTGGCCTGAAATCTCTCGGATGACATGGGGGCCTGTATGAAATGTGTCATCTCCCATCCGCCATTTTTAAACGCATTCAAATAATCATCTATCATTATTGCATTCTTTCTGATTTCATCCATTGCAGGGGTGCTTTGAAAATCTCTCCAGTCTGCATTTACCATAGCAAACCTTGTTTCTTTTTTACTGTTCTCGCAAGCCAGTTTAAAAAACCTTTCAAGGAAACCAAGATACTGTTCTCTGGAAAGGTTAGATATGCTCTCTTCTTCATACTCTTTTACCTTTTTACTGAAATAAGGCGGGTCAAAGATAATAAGGTCAGGTTTTGTCTTACCGCTAATAGGCCATTTTAAATTTTTGGTATCCCAGAAGTAGGGTTCTATTTCGGGTCTTTCATCTATCCTATCAACCATATCAAAGCTCCAGCATTTCCGGTTGAATGCAAGGCATGTGTCCGCTACCACCCCGCCACCTGCCATGGGGTCAAAGACAAGGTCATTCTCTTTTGAGAAGAAATATAGTATGTGGGCTACAAGCTGGGCAGGGATTCTTCCGGGCCATTCATCACCGAATCTTTTGTCACAGTCGGTAAAATACCAGTTATCCCATGTCCTGATTCCCCACTGTAATTCATGACATTTACCGAGGTCATCTTTGCAGTCTAATCTGATTGCCCAAACCAGAGATTCAGGCCAGCCGTGCTTTTCTGCAACCTGTGAGATGGTGAACCCTTTCTTAATGTCGTTATTTACCCATTTTGGCAATGTTGCCATTTTGGGTAAATAGCGGGAAACAGTCTGCTGAGGTAAATTTAAACGATATGATATCCTTTCCTGTGGAATACCAAGCTTGTTCATCCTGAATATCTTCAGATCAATGTCCATCTGAACAGCAGCCTTTAAATCCGCTATATACAAATCTACTGTTCTTCGTGCCCTGCCTATTGCTTTTCCGATCTCTTCCGGACTCAGTTTCGGATTATTCTGGTATGCCCTTCTTGCAGTATCCTTTGCCTCTTCATCATTAAGCTGTCTTGGGCCAATTGCCTTTTGGGCTGCATAAAGCAGGGGATCTGTTCCATTGAGTTTTATAATCTCAGCTGGAATCTCTTTTTGCCCGATACCCTTATAGGCCTGAAAACGGTGCGCTCCATCCAGTATGCGATATTTACCTGGTAAATCCGGGTGCGCCTGAACTTGAATGGGATCAAACACAAACCCATCCCGCATGTTTTCTTCAAACATGGAGACCCTTTTATGGTCAATACTGCTTCTTGGATAAATGCTGTTATCCAGGATAATGTCTTCAATTTTTACTTTATCTGTTTTCCTCACATCCTCACCCCTTTTTTAGTAATCTGGGAATACCCTTTACAAACATCATGCCAGATACAAAAAATATGTGCCTACGAAAGATATAAGCAAAGGATATCCAGTAATAGAAAGGCTTATAGCTTTTTTAATTTTATTAGAACGATAGTGATAAGTTTTTTCGGAGATCATATTTTTGGGAGAAATGCACAATATCATGTGCATGATACACATTTTAAAGGCATATGCCTTAAAAAATATAAGACTGGTATCTATCACATACAATGATTCCTCGAACCTCAACATGTAATGCCGAAACCTAGAAAATTGGATTACGACTTATCCTATGAAACCAGATATGCTTCTATTTCACATTGGACGGGCTTATTTCCTTCCTCTCGTCATTCTCCAACTTGCTTGTCAGACAATAACTTTTGTGACTGCTGGATCAGAGTATCCATTTTCTTTGATTTTTCACATACCCTCTGCACCATGCTCCTTGCCTTTTCCAGGGTAATTTATTATTGATTATTAAAAACCAACCAGTTATTATTCAGATGCTTCAATAAGTAACTACTTGGTTATATTTTTTTTGGAAATACCGGCCTCAACTTTTTTGATCTCATTCAAAATGGAAAGATGGCCGGAATGGATGTACCTATTGTTTGACAATTCCTTGGAGATCATCGATGGTTAACATTAGACCAATGCAAATTCCCGGTCGATGGCGCGCAGGGTATGCGCTGGATTACCATACACTTAGCAGCACATATCTTGGTGTAGATGAATACGGCCATGCGATATATGACACTAAAAGAAGTGAGATCGGTGAACTGCTATATCGTCTCAAATACCGCTCGGACAAGAGTGTTATTAATGAACTTGTTGAAATCGTTGCAAGATTTGTTAGCGAATGGAATCCGGGTGTGACCATTCTCATTCCTGTTCCACCCTCACGAACGCGAGCTGATCAGCCTGTACAAATAATTGCCGAAAGGCTTGGCATGTCAATAGGCATTCCTGTTGACCTGAATATTATAAAGCGAGTAATTGAAACTCCCGAACTTAAGAATGTGTATAATTATGATGAAAGGATACGCCTCCTTAATGGTTCCTATAAGGTCGATAAATCAGGCATTAAGGAACAGAAGATTCTCTTATTCGATGACTTGTACCGTTCAGGAGCTACAATGAATGCGGTTACCTCAATGCTTTATGATGAAGGAGTCGCAGAAGAGGTATATGCCCTGGCCCTTACTCGAACCAGGAGTAGATCATGACAAAGGTATTTATCGGCGGATCTCGTCGAATATCGCAACTGAACATTGAGGTCAGAAAGCGGATTGATCGGATTATTGAACAAGGGTTCCCCGTGCTTATCGGTGATGCAAACGGTGTGGATAAAACTGTACAGAAGTACCTGCAAAGTTGCAGCTACGAGGCTGTCGAGGTGTTCTGTTCGGGAGGAAAATGTCGTAATAATATAGGCAAGTGGCCGGTTCGAGCTGTAGCCACCAGTCAAACCAGAAGAGATTTCAATTACTATGCCGCAAAGGATGAACAGATGGCCCATGAGGCTTCTGTTGGGCTAATGATCTGGGATGGAAAGAGCGCAGGAACCATTGCGAATGTAGCGCGCCTGTTGCGGCATCAAAAGAATGTAGTAGTTTATGCTGCGCCAGCTAAACGGTTTATCACTTTAAAGGTCGAGGCTGATTTAGAGAACCTTTTATCCGGTTGTGAAAGAGATGTGCAAGAGAAGGTACTCGCAGCCAAGAAAGGCCAGCTATCGGAGGCAGACAGGAGGCAGAGAAGTCTTTTTTAAATGACCACCCAATCCTGTCATACCGCGACCCAAATCGTGGTATCCAGTGCTTTTTGTTTTTGCGTCTAAACCCTATACGCTCTGCGCCATACGCTTTGCCTTTTTCAGAGTAATTTATGATTGATTATTCAAAATCAACCAGCTATTATTCCAATACTTCAATACTAAAATATCTGAATTAATTCAGTATTTATATAAATATCCGACTCATCTTTTTGGATAACATTTAAGAGATTGCAAAAGTCGGTGTATCAATGTTCGTCAAGGGAAATCATTACCGAGGAAAATAACATGACACCAAAACAGTTTTATGATTGGCAAACAGCAGGCGGAACAGACGATGTCATGCGTTTGGTCGACTGCCTGGAGCGGGCAGATCTCGCATGGTGCGCGATTAGCGGTATTGCTGTCAACCATTGGGCTGTGGAAGCCATGGTTACGCAAGATGTTGATCTGGTTGTCGCTTCAGAATCAGTAGATCGTACAATGAAAATTCTCGAGGAAGCCGGATTCAAATCGGAACGATTTGTATGGTCAATTAATTTTAGGGGCCATTCAAAAGTCAGCATTCAGTTGAGTACAGAAGACTTCTACAAAGATTTTCCAAGCCGCGCCGTCCCCGCTGATATACACGGAATTCTTATGCGGGTTGCTTCTCTAGAAGATACATTGAGAGGTAAAATCAAAGCGTGGCGGGATGAAGAAAAAAGGCAAAGCAAGAGACTCAAGGACCTTGGAGATATCGCACGTCTGGTAGAGAGTCACCCTCACCTGTGGGATTTGCTTGAACCGGATTTGAAAGAGATTATTCAGAAACAGTAAATAGTGATGTAAAGAAGGTTGGTTTTTTAGCCCAAAACCCTTTTAATAATTTGCTGAAAAGGTAAACAACCACTTTTGAATAGAAAGCGGCATTATTTGAAAAATAGGAATATTGTTGGGTTGCTTCGCTTAACCCAACCTTCTACATTCTCGGAGTTGTAGCAACTTATGATAGATGAAATATGGGAATGTCAGTTTACTATCCATAGATTGGTTACACCTGAACCTGTTACCAGCGAATCAATAAGCTATTCTTCTCCAGCCCCTCCATTGAGTGAAGATAAAGCCTACACAAGTGGGAAAGTTCGTATATCATCCAGTGAGGCACTTGCAGAAAGCCAGGTAGTAGCACGTATCGAAAGAGAATTAGTTAATGTGTTTGCTTTAACTGAACTTACGAAGGTTTCATTAGAAGTAAGCATACCTAATCTTATCAATAAGGATGAAATCGAAAAAGCCAGACAACCCCGGACTGCATATTCCAACCTGAGGATGTGTCTAGGGTGTATTGGTAAACTCAGGGATTACAATAAGATCCCGGGTTTATGGGATAAGTACCAAAAAATGCAGAAGAAAGGAGATCCTGAACTGATACTTGTAGTTTCGTGGTTTTCAAGAGCAATCAGATCAGAAAGCAACATTGATAAATTCATCAACGCATGGGTCACGTTTAACATGCTATACAGTTGGTTGACAGGTGAAATCAAAAGTATGCCAAAAGGAATAAGAGGCTTGATAGAGAAGGGTGTGCCAGATCGTGAAGAACGAGAGGATTTAGTATCCAAGCAAGCTACAATTATCGAAAAGCTTTCGCAAATAGAATTATTGGATGCAAAAGGAAACATCAATAAAGTAAAAGAGCTCAGAAAAGCACTTGATGAATCCGCATCATCTGATACTATCCTCGAATTGGTGACTATTGTAATAGGTGACATCAGAAATCATCTTTTTCATGGCGGAATCATTGATCGTTCAAAAGAAGTTGCGTTGTGTGCACCTTTCGTTATTGATCTGGTCAGCAGGATAATAAAACACCAGCTAAATAAGATATAGAATAGTGGCGATAATAATTTTATAAAATCAATGGATGCAGGGTATTAAAATGGCAAAGAGTTTTAATGAAAAATTGATTGAACGGCTAAAAACAGATTCCCGGTTTGTGGATGATGAAGGGGAATTGATAAAGGCGGCAGTGATTGATCGGGCTTGGAAGATTGACAGAGAGCTGGTGAAGCTGCTGTTGAGTAAGCCGGAAATCAAGAGCAAGTTTTTTGATGAGATTGAAGGACACTGGATTTTCAACATAAACACCTTTATCGAATATATTTCCGATAAAAATTTTCTTGCCAATTCCTATACCCGTTTCAGAAATAAAATTGGCCTTAATATAGATGGCAAATTCCTGCGGGAACGCGGAGAGGTTTCTCTTGTATGGCCATATAAGGATTGTGTACTAGAAGGCGGACAAACTAAGGAAGAAGAAAAGCGCAAAGAGATATTCTTTAATGAAATACTTGCCCAGGATGAGATTGACCGGCTTTTTGACCCAAAGGTTCTGACCAACTGGAAACGATACACTGTTGATGGAGAGCAAAAGGTCACAGAAATCAAACGGGATGAAAGCGGAACCATCCGAGAAAATCTGATTATTAAGGGAAACAACCTGCTTGCACTATACACGCTTATAAAACAGTTCAGAGGAAAGGTGAAGCTGATTATTATTGATCCGCCATACAACACAGGCAATGATTCTTTCGGGTACAATGATAATTTCAATCATTCAAGCTGGCTAACATTCATGAAGAACCGGCTGGAGGTTGCAAGGGAGTTGCTTTCAAATGATGGCTCAATCTGGATAAATATAGATGATGATGAGGCACATTATCTTAAGGTGCTGTGTGATGAGATTTTTGGAAAGGAAAATTTTGTAGCAAATGTGATTTGGCAAAAGAAGTTCTCTCCTCAGAATGATGCACGTTGGTTTTCTGATATGCATGACCATATTTTGGTTTTTGCCAAACAAAAGGAGCAATTTGTCCTTAATCAAATAGCAAGGTCCGAAGAGTTAAATGGAACATATTCAAACCCTGATGGTGACCCAAGAGGGCCATGGGTATCAAGTGATATGACAGTAAAGTCATATACTCCTGAATATGATTTCCCTATTACAACACCCGCTGGTGTGGAAAAAACCCCGACAAAAGGAAGATGTTGGTTTACATCAAGAGAAAATGTTCAGAAATTAATTGATGATAACCGCATATGGTTTGGGGAAACAGGTAAAAATGTCCCAAGAGTAAAGAAATTTTTGTCTGAAGTAAAAGAGGGTGTTACCCCCACAACAATTTGGCTTCATCAGGAAGTGGGGCATAATCAAGAAGCCAAGCAAGAAATAATTTCATTTGGAGGTGAAAAGTTTTTTAGTACCCCGAAACCTGAACGTCTTCTTCAAAAAATACTTCATATAGGTTCACAACAAAAAGATATTGTAATTGATTTTTGTGCCGGTTCTGCAACCACCGCTGCTGTTGCCCACAAAATGAACCGCCAATGGATTACAGTCGAGCAGATGGATTATATTGATACCGTCGCGATTGAGCGGCTGAAAAAAGTCATAGGTAAAAAAAGTAAACGTGTCGGCAAGATGTTTGAAGAGTTAGAATGTGACCAGGGCGGCATATCTAAAGAGGTCAACTGGCAGGGTGGCGGTGATTTTATCTATTGCGAACTGATGAAATATAACGAGGCTTATATGGACAAGATTCAGGCTGCCAAAACAACAAAAGAACTTGTAGCGCTCTGGAAAGATATTGCGGAAAATTCTTTCCTTAACTGGTATGTAAACCCTGAAATGCCTGAAGAGGCTGTGAATGACTTTATTGAAATAGGCAAATCTGAAGAAGGCCCTTCGACAGGCTCAGGGCAAGGCCTGGAAAAACAGAAAAAGCTGCTGGCTGAACTGCTTAACAAGAATCAACTCTATGTTAATCTCTCGGAGATAGATGACGCAGATTTCAATGTGAGTGATGAAGATAAAAAACTGAATCAGTCATTTTATGGGGAAAGCAGGTAATGGCTGACAAGTTTTTATATGAGGAACTTGATGCTGTCTCTAAAATGGGTTTCCTCAAAAAGGAAATCCCCGATTATCTCAAAGACAACCTGAACCCGGAATTTGAGCTCCGGCCATATCAGGAAGAGGCGTTTGCCCGCTTCTTTCACTGCTTTGACAATGAATTTCCCGGCAAGGAGTGGCCTCTCCATTTCCTGTTCAACATGGCGACCGGGAGCGGCAAGACGCTTATAATGGCCGGGCTTATCCTTTACCTTTATGCAAAGGGCTACCGGAATTTCCTGTTCTTTGTCAACTCCACCAACATCATCGAAAAGACGAAGGATAATTTCTTAAACCCTGTTTCATCCAAATTTCTTTTTTCCGAAAATATCCGGATTGATAACAGCCGGATTACAGTAACTCCGGTTGCCAATTTTGAAGGGGTGAACGAGAACGATATCAATATATGTTTTACGACCATTCAGAAGCTGCATTCTGACCTGACCACTGAAAAGGAAAACAGCCTTACCTATGAAGACTTTAAAAATAAAAAGATAGTCCTTTTATCGGATGAAGCCCACCATATGAATGTAAGAACCAGAGCACAGAAAGACATTGTAGAAGTGAACTGGGAGAACACTGTAGAGCGGATTTTTAATCAGGACGAAGATAACCTGCTTTTGGAGTTTACAGCTACACTGGATTACAGCAATAGCTTTATTAATGACAAATACAGGAGCAAGGTACTTTACCGCTATGACCTGCGACAGTTCCGCAATGATGGTTATTCAAAGGACGTGTATATTATCCAGGCAGATTTTGAGGAGAATGACCGGATCATTCAGGCGCTTATCCTGAACCAGTATAAACAGGAGGTTGCAGCCAAAAACCGGATTAACCTGAAACCTGTGATCCTGTTCAAGGCACAGAAAACCATTGCGCAGTCGCTGGAGAACAAGGCTAATTTCCACAGCCTGATAGAAAAGCTATCTGAAAAGGATATTAAACGTATAAGGGAAAAATCGGATATTCCTCTGGTAAAAAAGGCGTTTCGATTTTTTAATGAATATAAAATTACAGACAACCAGCTTACTGAAAGGTTAAGAAAAGAGTTTGATAAAAGCCGATGCATTTCAGTGAATGAGGAAACCGAAAAGGAAAATCAGCAGATTCTATTAAATTCACTTGAGGACAGGGATAACCGGATAAGGGCCATATTTGCGGTTCAAAAACTTAATGAAGGTTGGGACGTATTAAACCTCTTTGATATTGTCAGGTGTTATACTGCAAGAGATTCAAAGGGAAACATGCCCGGTAAAACCACCATTGCCGAGGCCCAGCTTATAGGGCGCGGCGCCAGGTATTTTCCTTTTGTTTCAGGGGAGAGCAACAGCCGGTATCAACGTAAATATGACAAAAACCTTGAACACGAAATGAGGGTGCTTGAAGAGCTTCACTATCACAGTGTAAGCGATTCGCGCTATATTTCAGAACTTAGAACAGCCTTGATCGAGGAAGGCATGATGGACGAAAGGGAGATAGTTAAATCCCTGGAATTGAAAGAGGGTTTCAAACAGACCGATTTTTATAAAAACGGCCTCATCTATCTTAATGAACGCATCGGAAACGATTATGTAAATATACGCTCGTTAAATGATATGGGCATTAAAAAGAAAAACTTTGAATACACACTTGCAAGCGGCAGGGGTTTGACAGATGCCCTTCTTACAGGAAATGGCAATTCCAAAAAGGTTGCTGAGACAGGCAGGCAGGATCTAAAGGTAAAAAATATGCCGAAACATGTTGTTAGAAATGCCATTGCGAGGAACCGGTTTTTTACTTTTAATAATATAAAAAAATATTTTCCGCATGTTTTATCCATGCAGCAGTTTATAGACTCGAATGATTACCTGGGAGGGCTGGAAATTACGTTTCAGGGCCTTTCACAGGATTTATTCAGCCTGTCAAACCGGGCGCAGCTTGATGGGTTAACAGGGTTGCTTGAGCAAATTGAGGCTGAACTGAAAAAGAATGCAACCGATTACATAGGCACAGAAGAGTTTAAGGTAAGCCAGGTTTCTGCTGTTTTTACAAATACGACACTCAAGCTGTCCGAAGGAAGCGAACGCGCAGATGGCGATGAACAGTTTGTAATGGATAAGGATTGGTATGTGTTCAATGCCAACTATGGCACCAGCGAAGAAAAAGCATTTGTCAGGATGCTTGAAAGGCAGATGGTTGCACTTAAAGAGAAGTATGATGGGATATACCTTTTGAGGAATGAAAGGCATTTCAAGATATACAGCTTTTCTGATGGACAGGCCTTTGAGCCGGATTTTGTGCTTTTTTTGCGTGAGAAAAATGGTAACCTCCTGACCTACCAGATATTTATCGAGCCTAAAGGAAAACACCTTAAAGAGCATGATAAATGGAAGCAGGATTTTCTTAAGGAGATTACAGAAAAATTTAAAGATAAGACCCTTGAATTTAAAACACAAAGCAAGACACAAAGGTACAGACTTGTTGGTGTTCCTTTCTATAACAATGAAGATGAGAACAGGTTCAGACAAAGCCTTTTTGATGTTGTTGTAACTTAACGCAATTTAAAAGGTCAAGACTGCGTGTGAAAACGCTGGCTTAAAAGCGCAGGACCATTTTGCCGATGTCGGGAAAATGGTTGACATTGACAGTTATGCAAAACCGGGTTCATCTGCCGTTCATAAATTTCTTCCCTCAGGGATCTGTCTTAACTGAATCACAAGCCTTAATGCCTCATTAACCGCTTCTTCAGTGGGAAATGCCTTTGCAATCTCGGGTTCTAATAAAACAAGGTTTGTCCCTTTCTGATAACGCTTAAAATACTTACCTTTTACACCCTCCTTTAAAAGTGTAGAAAGATCATATTCTGTACGAAGTTCATCAACGGTTTCGTCTTTTGATTTCTTTTTCATACTCTATACGCTCCTTTCGGGTGAGTTCCCGTGCGCTTATGATGCGTGTGTTTTCGCCTCTATCCATATGTGCAACTATTAAAAACCGACCCGAGGAAGAAATCCCGATAGTTAGATATCTGTCTTCCTGCTCCGAATGGTCTGGATCATATATACTTATATGTAATTCACTATTAAAAATAGTTACAGCTTCACTGAAAGCAACATGATGCTTTTTAAGATTCTTTTTTGCTTTATCAATATCCCATTCAAAGTTGATCATGTATTGTCTGTATTTACATTGTTTTCATTATCAATCACAGTCGAAAAGATATTCATAAAATGTTACATTTTAATTAAAAGAATCGAATTAAATATATTATCTTTAACAAAATGGAAAAATACAAGCCTTTAATTTTTAAGGAGTAGATGAAAATACTATTTTAATGCAAATTGGCTATTGTTCTCTATATCTATTGTCCCATCCAAAGAATAGTGCTGCTATCCGCAACCTGTTTCAAAAACGAAAAAACGAGGAATAAAAATGGGTAATAATATAAGAGTAAGGGTTGCCCCTACAGGTGCTCTGTAAATCTCTGGGGAATAAGCCTCTAAACCTGGCACCAAGAACAAATATAGAATGTATTACCTGCCCCTATTTCCTTTAAAAGGTGATTCATCATTAAAGTCAGGTAAAAATTCCGATTGTTCTTCTGGCATGCTGTTATACCCTGACGGGAACTGTACAAACATATTCTTGAATCCCAGTTCAAGGGCATGGGAGTAGACTGCATCAAACTCATCAACAGAGAGAAACCGGTTCATATCAGGGTCATCATGCCTTAATACAGGGTGATACTGTGACATAAGACTGAGGGGCAGTGACTGCCCGAATTCCAGGAATAGCGAATCAAGTGCATGTATGGAATTTTCTATCTTCCCAGGGAGTATCAGGTGCCTCACCAGCACACCCTTTGAGGCAACATCATTATTTTCCGATGACGAATCAAGAAAACCCTTCTGCCTTATCATCTCTGCTATTGCATCAAGGGCCGTTTGAGGATAGTCGATACATCTGGAATTTCTTTTGGCAATCTCCGGGACTGAATATTTATAATCAGGCATATAGATATCTGCAAACTCTTCTGCCAATTTTAATAGCGCGATTGATTGATACCCTGACGTGTTATACAGGATCGGCAGGTTGTACCTATTCTCCCTTAATTGCTCAACAAGCCTGAATGTATATGGGAAAAAATGGTCAGGTGTAACAAAATTGATATTATGCACCCTGCACTCATCTATCATCGCCTTTGTCTTTATGTAGAATTCTTCCTGCGTCATTATATCTCCTGAACCATCAAGGGATATCTGGTGGTTCTGACAGAATGTGCACCTCAGGGAACACCCGCTGAAAAAAATGGTGCCTGAACCAAGGGTTCCTGATATGGGTGGCTCCTCACCAAAGTGAGGGCCGATATGGGCCACACGGAGTTGACTATTTTGTCTGCAGAATGTTTTTTTTTCAGAACCGGGTAAGGTTCGATCTCTCCCGCATTTTCTGGGACACAATTCGCATTTTTTAAAAAGGTATGTGTAATCCATCGTTTTAAAAACCTGGATTCCCCGATCAAGTCGGGGAATGACGACTATTTTTTTCTTTTCACTCGAACCCTGATCATCAATAAGTCAGTTTAAAGATGATCAATTTCAAAACAATGACAACTGCCTTTCCTGTTTTTTAGGTTTAAATTTCCCCCGTTCAAGGGGCTTTATATTCTTTGCTGGGATCAAATCAATAAATGGTGACCGCTCCATACAGACAAACCTGTTATTAATCTTTCTCATCTTCGTATGAGATAGTATGAGCCTGTTTTTTGCCCTTGTGATACCAACATAAAAGAGCCTCTTCTCCTCTTCTTCATTACAATCGCCATATATCTTGAGCGGAATGATCTGCTCCTCACACCCTGTTATAAACACCACAGGCCATTCGAGCCCCTTTGCAGCATGGATGGTCATGACAGCCACCCTGTCACCCCTGATAGCGCTGTTGTCTATGCCCCTTTCAAGTAAGAGCATATCTGCTGCAAGAGCCCCGGATATCCCTGATACCGCCTCCCTTAATCTTTCTACACCCCTTTTCACCTCTTCTGTTGAAAGGTCAAGGTTATGGATAGAAACAGCCTCATCTATTAACCCGGAAACGCCATTTTCTTTTGATAATGTCTCTTTTGAACTGTCCGGCGTGAGGTTATACTCCCTGACCTTACAGAGGTATCTCTCCCTGTAAAAGAGGTTATCAGGCGAGACCCTTGACCTGATGTATGCCATGATTACATCAACTGGGAATAGCTCTGTAAATGGCCTTTCACCCGATCTGACAAACGGGATGCCTGCCCTTGATAATGCCTCTGCGATAGCATCACCCTGTGAATTGACCCGGTATAGCACTGCTATGTCACCAAAACTTAACTCCTCATCCCCTGTCTCATGGGACTCTACCCTGCCGCTATCCAGTGAAAACAGGCTTGTGCCGCCAAGCAGCTTTTCAATTCTCTCCACCACCATCTCCGCCTCTTCATTAGCGGTGCTGCATTCAGCTATGCGGATATGATCTCCCTTTCCCCTTGCACCGATAAGCGGCACCTCCTTATCCAGAATGTGTGAGGCCGCCTCAAGTATTGTTTCCTTAGACCTGTAATTTTTTGTGAGCGTTATCTCACGGGGGTTTGGGAAATCAGCAGTAAACCTGTGAAAGTTATTGATATCAGCACCCCTGAAACCATATATGGACTGGTCAGGGTCTCCTATTGCACATATAAGGTTCAGGCCATCCCAAACAATCTGCCTCAGTATAAGAGACTGTAACAGGTTTGTGTCCTGGTATTCATCAACAAAGATACGCTTATACCTGCCTGCATATTTCATGCATGTTTCAGGATGCAGCCTGAAGAGCCTCAGGGTCTCTGCCTCTAGGTCATCAAAATCGAGCATGTTATAGAATTTGAGTTTTTCCCTGTATTTATCAAACAGGGGGATGATATCCAAAAACGCGGGGTCAGGCGTTTTACCTGTGGCGTGTAAAAATTTAAGTTCTGAAACCGTCTTTTTAAATTTTTTGAGAATCTCCCTGCCAGTACCAGTCTCTTTAGCTGCCTCATCAGCTAACAGCGCAGAGTCTGACTCTGTACAAATAGAAAAACCGGGGATGATACCTACAGAGCTTCCATCCTCCCTTAACACATTCAAACAAAAACCATGGAAGGTGGTGATGCTCATACCCCTTTTTATCATGCCAGGCATAAGCTCATCCACCCTCTCCTTCATCTCTGATGCTGCCTTATTTGTAAAGGTGAGGGCAAGCACCTGTGATGGATCAATATTACTCTGTTCTGTCTCTTTAACTATTTTATGGGTAATGGTTAATGTTTTACCGGTTCCTGGCCCTGCATTTATTATGAGATGGGTGCCAGTATGTAATACAGCCTCCTGCTGAACCTCATTTAGCGGGTAAAGCAGGGGATCATCGCACCTTTTTAGCTCCTCCTGTTTCAGCCCTTTTTTTTTTGCCTTCAGCCCTTTTAAAACTGCCTGTTTCTGTCTATTTTCACTCTCTGTGCCGGTAACCGCAAAGAGCCTCTTCTGCCCCATGAGTTCGAGCTTTTCAGAATCCTTGAACAGTCGGATTACACCATATTCGCCGTCATACCCTTCATGCCTTATCACCTCTCCATTACGCATCCGGGAAATGGCCCTTGCAAGAAGAACCCCTCCCGCCGCTTCAATATCCTCTATACCCCGGTTGAGCAGGATATCAAGCTCAGGGCCGAGGTCATTAAGAAGCTTTTCATAGGCAGTTACAACTGTTTTAGTATCAGGGCCGCTATCCAGTATCTCCGACAATATTTCATTAAGGGGTATAAGGCTGTAAAAAGGTTTTGTGAGCAAGGGTGTTTCACGGTCTGCCAGTTCGTTAACACGATGGAAGACACCCACTGTAACAGGTTTACCACATACAGGGCAGATCCCATTGTTTTTGATTGTATCATGGGGGAGAAGCATCACATTGCACTTCCTGTGGCCATCCATATGATACTTTCCCTCTTCAGGGTAAAACTCTATTGTGCCTTCAAACCCATTTTTTTCCTTCATGGCCTTTATCATGCTGTCATAGTCGAGGTTTGAGTTAAAGAGATTTGCCTCTCTTCCAAGCTTTGAAGGTGAATGGGCATCTGAATTGGAGACAAGGGTATATTTATCAAGCACAGATAAAAGCCGGTTCATGGGTGGGTCAGATGATAGCCCTGTCTCTAGGGCATGTATATGGGGCGTTAAATCTTCAAAACACTCCTCTATGGCATCAAACCCTGATTTTGAGCCGAACAGAGAAAACCATGGTGTCCATATGTGTGCAGGTATAAAAAAACCCCTGTCACTTGCCTCAAGCATCATCGTCAGGAGTATCTTTGAGTCAAGCCCCAGGATTGGCCTGCCGTCAGACCTGATATTTCCTACTTGTTCAAGGGCACTGTTGAATTTTTCAACCGACGCAAAATCAGGCATGAGGATGAGGTGATGTATCTTTCTGGTCTTGCCATCCTTTTTATATATTGTGCTTATCTCACCAGAGAGGATAAACAGGGGTTCTGAAGAACAGGAGGAAGGCACCTGGCCCTCTATCTGTTTTGAACAGGCGGGTTTGAGCCTGTAAAGTCCAGAGTCAACCTCCTCAAGCTTTTCCTTAAGCTCCTTCACCCACTCAGGGTGTGTAAAATCACCAGTGCCAATAACCCTTATCCCCTTTTTCTGCCCCCATAAAGAAAGGGATTCAGGGGTAAGTGCGCTTGAGGTGGCGCGGGAAAACCGGGAATGTATGTGAAGATCAGCTATAAATTTCATGGGGGAGATAATTATTTATATGGAGAATCATGTCAAGAAAGATAATGATCAGTTAATAACTAACCGACGCAAGGCTCAAGGCACAGGGAAAAGCTTTTACCTTGCGCCCTTCTTCATACCTCATCAATATTTATATCCACCGGATCCGTAAAATATGCACCTGAAGAGCATGGCCTGCAATATGGCTTGCCCTCTTTCATGATCTCTTTACCATCACGAACCACCTGGCCGCACTTTACACAGACCGCCTTCTTTTTTGTCGGTCCGGGCATTTCATTGTCCATGCATGGTATCCTTACCTTCTGCACCCTGAAGAGAACCTTGTCAGGCATGCGTTTATATGCGGCAATCTGTTGGGGAACCTTCTTGTCTATCTCAGGGGCATACTCGGAGGTGAGATTACGGCTCTCTTCGGTTGATATTATCCTGTATGCCTCATTTGTCTCAAGGTTTAAAAAGGTGGCTGCCATGATCCCGTAATCGGTAAATTTCAGGGAGCGCCTCCCAAGCTTTACACCTGTTACATAGGCAACCGCATCGGCGGTACACCTGTCCATCTCAACAAAAACGATCAGTTTTTTAAGCTGGTCAATCCTCTGGGGGTTATCCAACCCTATAAGCCTGCAACCGAGCATTGCCATACGCACCCCTACAACCTGACCGGGGCAGAGGTGCCCATGCGCCTTTGCAGAGCCTTCAAGTAAAGTTTCAAATGTTTCCAATTTTAATTCCTGCTCTCATTATTATGTTACAGTTAACATATGAAATAATATCCGGTCAATTAAATTCTTTATATCAAAAAGAAAATAAGCACAAGAAAGATTGTTAAACAGGTTGTAAGTGTATAAAAAGTGCATAATTTTACACAAAACAATCAGCCGGGCATATTAAATTTACAAACTGAAAATATAGTGATATAAAAACCGTGCTGAAAGAGATAAGAAGGCTGATAAGAGTAACGCACGGAGATTATCAGGGTTATTGAGCCATTTATATTTTAAATTGATTAAGTTTTTACTGCATATAATCTGTTTCTATACTCTGCAATAATGACTTCAAGATGAGATATAACCAGAGCGACTATGCATATTCCCGGCCTTACACCCCAAAAAAAGCAACAGGAGGTTTACAATTGAACCAGATATATAAAAATCTTGCACTCTGGCTGGTAATTTTTCTCATGATCTTCATGATGTTCCAGATGTTAAAGAAACAGAGTACGGCCAGCAGGATAGTGCCCTACAGTGAGTTTATCGGCATGGTCGAAAATGGCAACATTGAGAGTGTGGAGATAAAAGGCAACAATATAACAGGCACATTTTCACAAGGCACATTCAGCACATATAATCCGAATGACCCTGAACTTATAAGGCTTTTAATGGATAAGGGGGTAAAGGTAACTGCAAAACCGCCCGAAGACTCTCCCTGGTTTCAGATTATCCTGTCATGGGCGCCAATGCTCCTCCTGATAGGCGTATGGATATTCTTCATGAGACAAATGCAGTCTGGTGGAGGCAAGGCCCTTTCTTTTGGAAAAAGCCGGGCCAGGCTCATGAACGATTCACAGGAAAAGGTAACCTTTGAGGATGTTGCCGGCATAGATGAGGCAAAGGAAGAGCTCCAGGAGATTATAGAATTCTTAAGGGAACCCAAAAAATTCACAAGACTTGGCGGGAGGATACCTAAAGGCGTTCTGCTTGTTGGCTCCCCCGGTACCGGGAAGACCCTGCTCGCGCGTGCTATAGCAGGTGAAGCAGGCGTGCCCTTCTTCAGCATTAGCGGTTCTGATTTTGTCGAGATGTTTGTAGGCGTGGGTGCTTCAAGGGTGAGAGACCTCTTTATGCAGGGTAAAAAGAATGCCCCCTGCATTATCTTTATAGATGAAATAGATGCGGTTGGCCGTCACAGGGGCGCAGGCCTCGGGGGCGGGCATGATGAAAGGGAACAGACCCTTAACCAGCTGCTTGTTGAGATGGATGGTTTTGAATCAAATGAAGGTGTTATCCTTATCTCTGCAACCAATAGACCTGATGTGCTTGATCCGGCGCTGTTAAGGCCCGGCAGGTTTGACCGTCAGGTGGTAGTTCCCCCGCCTGATATCAGGGGCCGTGAGGGTATACTCAAGGTGCATACCAAAAAAACAATACTGGCAGACAATGTTGATATCAAGGTGCTTGCAAGGGGTACACCAGGCTTCACAGGGGCAGATATTGAAAATATGGTAAATGAAGCGGCCCTCATGGGAGCAAGGCGAGGCAAAGACAAAGTTGAAATGGTGGACTTTGAAAACGCCAAGGACAAGGTGCTCATGGGCACAGAACGAAGGAGCATGATCATAAGCGATGAGGAGAAGAAGATCATAGCCTATCATGAGGCGGGCCACACACTTGTTGGCAAACTCCTTCCAAATACCGACCCAGTCCATAAGGTATCCATCATACCCCATGGAAGGGCACTCGGTGTAACACAGCACCTGCCTGTTGATGAAAAGCATCTCCAGCCAAAGGATTATCTGATTAATTTCATAAAAAGTCTTATGGGTGGCCGTATTGCAGAGGAGCTTGTGCTCAAAATGAAAACGACCGGTGCCAGTAATGATATAGAACGGGCAACCGATATAGCCAGAAAGATAGTGTGTGAATATGGAATGAGTGACAGCCTTGGGCCTCTCACCTATGGCAAAAAGGAAGAGCAGATATTCCTGGGCAGGGAGATATCCCAGCACAGGGATTACAGTGAACTTACAGCACAGCGGATTGACCAGGAGGTTAAGGATATTGTAATGGAGGCATACAGTAACACTACTAAGCTTATCCAGGACAATATAGAGGTACTCCATAAAATCGCCACTGCCCTTCTTGAAAAAGAGACTCTTGACTCAAAGGACATCGATGAGATCATGGGTATTGAACCTGAAAACTTTCAATTTGAGGCTGAAAAGCAATAGTTGGGCCATATAACAAGAAATGAGTTCTGCCTGAGCTGGGGAAAACACTCCCTTGAGCTGGGCAGAAAGAGCCTGATAATGGGGGTGCTTAATGTTACTCCTGACTCCTTTTCAGATGGGGGCCATTATTTTTTAAGGGAACAGGCCATTAAGCAGGCGCTTGACCTGGTAGCAGACGGCGCAGATATAATTGATATTGGAGGGGAGTCAACAAGACCATACGCTGAAAAGGTCACCCTGGAACAGGAACTTGAAAGGGTTATACCGGTTATTGAAGAGTTGAGCAGGATAATAAACATACCCATAAGCATAGATACCTACAAGGCAAAGGTGGCAGAATCGGCTGTCAGGGCAGGGGCCTCAATAATAAATGACATAAGCGCACTGAGGTTTGACCCGGAAATGGCCCCTGTGGTTAAAGAGGCAGGGGTGCCCGTGATACTCATGCACATGAAGGGGACACCCGGTAATATGCAGGATAACCCTCTGTATAATGACCTGATGGGTGAAATCACCTCATTTTTTAATGAGGCTGTAGATCATGCTGTTAAAACAGGGATCGAAAAAGAGATGATCATCCTTGACCCGGGTATAGGTTTTGGAAAGAGTTTTGACCACAACCTTATGGTTATAAGGGAGTTAAAGAAGCTTGCAGATATTGGATTACCCCTGCTCTTAGGTTCATCCAGAAAGGCATTCATAGGGAAAATACTTGATAAAACCCCTGTAGAGAGGGATACAGGAACAATGGCTACAGTGGCAGCCGGTATTCTTAACGGAGCCCATATTGTGAGGGTGCATAATGTAAAAATGGCAAAAGAAACGGTAAAGATTATTGATGCTATAATGGCTGGAAACACTGTTTCCGCCTGATCTTTGATTGAAACCCTTGGGCCATGCGCCCTGAGCCTTGAGCCCGTATCATGATAAATCAGATAATGAATTAACATTTATTAGTGAGTGAAATATTCCCATGCTTCTTTGCATTGATGTAGGAAATACCAATATTGTGATGGGGGTTTTTGATCAGGATAGTATGATCGGGCAGTGGCGCGTCAGGACAGAAAAGGACGCTACATCTGATGAACTGGGTATCCTGATATGCAGCCTTTTTAAGACCTCAAACATAAAAATGGATCGGGTGAGTGGTATAATTATCGCCTCTGTTGTTCCACCCCTTATACTTACACTGGAAGGGCTCTCTAAAAAATATTTCAATATCAAACCTGTGGTAGTAGGGCACGGGCTTAAGACCGGCATGCCCATAAGATATGACAATCCCAAAGAGGTTGGCGCAGACAGGATAGTAAATTCTGTTTCCGCATATGAAAAATACAGATGCGGACTCATAATTGTAGACTTCGGCACAGCAACCACATTTGACTGTATAACAGCAGAGGGTGAATGGATTGGCGGAGCTATATCCCCCGGCCTTATTGTATCCGGTGAGGCGCTCTTTTCCAGGACATCAAGGCTCCCGCGGATAGAGACCTATTCTGCCCCAAAAAATGTGATTGCAAAGAACACTATAAGCGCCATGAATGTGGGGATCATATATGGATATGCGGGCCTTGTTGACGGGCTTGTCACCCGTCTTAAAAAAGAGATGGGTCATGAGGTAAAGGTTATTGCCACAGGCGGTGTTGCCCCTCTTATTGCAAAGGAGTCTGCAACAATTGATCTTATTGATGAAAATCTCACGCTTGAGGGGCTGAAACTCCTCTATGAGAGAAACTCTTGACCCCTTTACTTAGAAATCTTAAAAAGGGCGATGCAATCGGGATAATCGCACCGGCAAGCCCTGTTACCGATGATGAGATTTCTCCTGCTGTCCGGATATTAGAAGAGGCGGGATACAGGGTAATCAAAGGGAGCCACCTGTATGATAAAAATGGTTACCTTGCAGGAACAGACCAGGACCGGTTAACTGACCTGCATGATATGTTCCTTGACAGTGATGTAAAGGCTGTTCTGTGTGCCCGTGGCGGTTATGGAACCACCAGACTTCTTAACAATATAGATTTTGATATCATCAGGAAGTATCCAAAACCGGTTGCAGGTTACAGTGATATAACCGCCCTTATCTTGTCCATATATAAGATGACCGGTATGATTGTATGGCATGGCCCCATGTTAAGAGGTATTACAGGGAGTAAAAGGTATCTCAAGACGCTTTTAAAGCAGATGTCTGCAGATGGGGGTATGGATATCAGGCTTTCGAAAGACAATGTACTCAAGGAAGGTAAGGCAAGGGGCATACTGCTGGGGGGAAACCTTAGCATGGTCTGTGCCCTGATCGGTACGCCCTATATTCCCTCCTTTGAAGGTTCAATCTTTTTTATTGAAGAGAGGGGTGAACCCCTGTACAGGATCGACAGGATGCTTACACAGTTGAGTCTTTCAGGGTTACTCAGGGGGGTAAAGGGAATAATTTCCGGAAATTTTCAGGACTGCGGGGAGCCAGACAGTATAGACACCCTTTTACTGGAGACCTTTTCATACGAAATCCCTGTTTACAGGGGATTTCCAGCAGGGCACGGCAGTAAAAACCGACCTCTTCCAATGGGTGCAGAGGCAGAGATAGATACAGAATCTCTTCTTTTCAGGGTTGATGCATTTATGGATAAGGGGTAAAAGACGAAAATTTATTTATTACAGGACTTATATGGATGTTGTAAGGTATATCGGCGGGGAATCGATAGGCATATTATCAAGGATAGGGAGGTTATTTAACTTTCTCGGGTATTCCCTCTATTTTTCGATCACGCCACCTTTTAAGACAGATCGTATCCTTAAGCAGATAAGGTTCATCGGCGCAGAGTCTACACTTGTTGTGCTCCTGATAGGTTTATTTACAGGGATGGTCATTTCGCTTCAGGGGTTTCATACATTAAGCCGTCTGGGTTCAGAGGCATTCCTTGGCCCTATGGTTGCAATTTCTATAATGAAGGAGATGGCGCCGGTTTTTACCGGTATAATGGTTACAGCAAGGGCGGGTTCAGCCTTGACCGCTGAAATCGGCATCATGCGCATCACCAATCAGATAGATGCCATAGAGATGATGGGGCTTAATCCATTCCGCTATCTGGTTGCGCCAAGCATGATTGCAGCATTTATATCTCTGCCGCTGTTAACAGGCATGTTTGATGCGATAGGAATCCTGGGCGGGTATCTTGTGGGGGTAAAGATACTCGGTCTCGAATATGCAACCTTTTTCGGAGAGATAAACACCTATGCAACGGTGGATCATCTGATGGAAGGGATATATAAATCCATGAGTTTTGGCATTATTATATCATGGGTTTCATGCTATATGGGCTATTACACAGGCTCCTCAGGGTTTGGAGCAGAGGGGGTCAGCAAATCAACAACAGGGGCGGTGGTGCTTGCGGCAGTCATGATCCTTGTGTGGGATTATTTTATGACCGCCTTTCTATTTTAAGGTGAAAAGTGATTGAACTGAATAACATACACAAGTCCTTTAATGGCCATGATGTCCTTAAAGGTATTTCATTTAAGGTTAAAAAGGGAGAGATACTCGTTCTGATCGGCATGAGCGGTTATGGTAAAAGCGTGATCTTAAAACATGTTGTCGGCCTTTTAACCCCGGATAAGGGTGAGGTGATAGTTGACGGGCTTGAAGTTAATAAGCTCAGTAAAAAGGCGCTTGCTGATCTCAGGAGCCGGATCGGGTTTCTGTTTCAGGGAGGAGCCCTGTTTGAATCAATGACAGTGTTTGACAATGTTGCATTCCCCCTGAAGGAAAAGGGGCGGCTTGACAGGGCGGTCATTGAAAAGAAGGTGCTTAATGTTATTGATCAGGTAGGGTTAAGCGGTGCGGAAAACAAATACCCTTCCCAGTTGAGCGGGGGCATGCAGAAGAGGGCAGCGCTTGCACGTGAACTGGTATGGGAGCCTGAAATAATGATCTTTGATGAGCCAACAACAGGGCTTGACCCTATTATAGGGCATGCAATCCTTAATCTTATTGAAGAGATGCATAATCGAATGCGGTTTACAGGCATTATTATCACGCATGAATTATCGCGTGTCTTCAAGATAGTCAACAAGGTAGCGATGCTTCATGAAGGTGTGATTATCGAGATGGGGCGCCCTGAAGAGATGCTCTCTTCAAAAAATTCGCTGGTAAGACAGTTTTTATCAGGAGATACAGAAGGTCCCATAAGCTTCAGGTAACACCTATGACAGGGGCCGATCTCTTTAAAATATATTGTTAATAAAAATAGATCAGGGGAATAAAATGAAAAAATTTGATCTTGAATTGATAGTAGGGATATTTGTTCTGGCAGGGCTTCTCTGCCTTGCTTTTATGTCTGTAAAGCTTGCTAAAAAGGAACTTTTCCGCAGTGACGGCTATGAACTCTATGCGATTTTTAATGATGCCGGAGGTTTAAAGACCGGCTCATCAGTTATAATAGCCGGCATACAGATTGGCAGGGTCAAATCCATCACAATGGAAAGCTATGAAGCGAAGATTATCATAACACTGCCAAAGTCAGTTAAGATACAGGAAGATGCTATTGCAGCCATAAAGACCAGGGGGCTTATCGGAGAAAAATACCTCTCCATCACACCGGGCGGCTCAGAGATCACACTTGAATCAGGCGAGCGCATCCGGGAAACAATGCCGGCAGTTGATATCGAAGAATTGATCTCAAACTATGTATTTGGTAAGGTATAGTAAAAAGACACCCATGATTACATTCAGGAGGAATCATGAAGAATAGATTTATCAGGTATTTGACTGCCATTTTTATATTGCTGTTTTTCAGCCTGACCATAAAGGCCGGAGAGGCTACAGACCGCATTAAGGCCGCAACTGACAAACTTATAGAGATCGTTTCAAACCATGATCTTGATGTGCCGGATATGGCTGAAAAAAGGGCAAAGATGATACGGGAAACCGTGGATGAGGTCTTTGACTGGTCCGCATTTTCGCAGCGTGCGCTTGGCAGGCATTGGGGCACACTGAGCCAGCCCCAAAAAAAGGAGTTTATTTTTTATTTCGGCCAGCTATTAGAGCGCACATACATGGATAAAACCAGGCATTACTCCGGTGAAAAGATGATCTTTCTTAATGAAAAGATAGATGGAAAATACGGTACTATCGGCGCCAAAATTACCCTGAGCAGCGGGAAGGATGCGGCAATCGAATACCGGGTGATAAAGCCTGACGACAAGTGGTTTATATATGATGTATATGTAGAGGGAATAAGCCTCGTAAGCAACTACAGGAGCCAGTTCAGCACTATCTTAATTAAATCAGGATATGATGAGCTGTTAAAAAGACTAAAAACAAAAGTGGATGAACAATCTTAAATTTAGAACGCCCGGCAAAGGAGTTTAGATTATGAAAAAGCTATCAACTTTTATATCCGGTGTTATCATATCAATGATTCTATCAGGCGGCATCAGCGCTGGTTCAGATACTGCTGAAAGGTCAATTGCAGATAATATAGATCATTCAATCCTTCTCGCACAGGCTGATGCATCCATATCCAGCTCAGAAGATGATACATACTTAGATGATGAGATGATGGATGACCTGGATGAGCCCCATGAATCTATTGCTGACCCGCTTGAGCCTTTAAACAGGGTCTTTTTTCATTTTAATGACAAGCTCTATTTCTGGGTGCTTAAACCGGCAGCAAAGGGTTACAGCGCAGTAGTGCCTGAGCCTGCAAGAAGAGGGGTGAAAAATTTTTTCAACAACATCTCCTTCCCTGTAAGATTTGTTAGCTGTGTTTTACAGGGTAAGTTTGAAGGTGCAGGATATGAATTCGGGAGGTTCATGATTAACTCCACATTAGGGGTTGCTGGTTTCATGGACAGGGCAACCACCCAGTTTGAGATGCCCGAGTATGATGAAGATCTGGGCCAGACCCTTGGCTCATACGGGATAGGTCACGGGTTCTTCCTTAACCTTCCTGTATTGGGTCCATCAAGCCTTACCGATACAATCGGCTCTGCTGGTGATGCATTTCTTGAACCTATGAATTATCTTGATCTGAAAACCAAGTATGATCTCTCAATCAAGGCATTTGAAACAGTTAATAAAACATCCTTTAGGATAGGGGATTATGAAGACCTCAAAAAATCCGCCCTAGACCCATATGTTGCATACAGGGATGCATATTATCAGTACAGACAGAGCCAGATAAAAAAATAACATAAGAAAAGGGCATCAGGTTTTAACCCCGATGCCCTTTGTATTTTTTATTTGAAGACTAAACCCGGTTTACATTAACAGCCTTGGGACCTTTTTCACCATCTTCAACATCAAAAGTTACAGCTTCTCCCTCTTCAAGACTCCTGTACCCATCTGTCTTGATTGAAGAGAAATGCACAAAAAGATCAGAACCTTCCTCCTGCTCTATAAAACCAAAACCTTTTTTGTTGTTAAACCATTTTACCTTTCCTTTTGCCAATTCCTTAATACCTCCTTTGAGCTGTTCTTAGCCCGGGTTTACCCGGTAGTAAGTAAGTGCCGGATTGCTTCTTTTATTATGCATCCGGCAAAAACATCCTTGAGTTTAGTTTAATGTTAAGCATTAAGCTAAATCTCTAATAATTAAACCTCAAAAACTATAATGATAACCTTTTAAAAGGTCAAATTATTTTTTTATTGGCCATTCGCCCCGCTCAACAAGCACCTCCTTATATGCGTTAAGCGCCTCATTAACAGTGGGCATGCCTGCATATGTCGAGAGCTGAAAAAAGACCTCTGCCAGTTTTTCAGGGTTGCAACCCACATTAAGCGCCCCGTTAATATGGAGCTTAAGTTCATCAGTGGCCCTTAATGCAGCAAGCATGGCGCATGCAGCCATCTGCCTTTCGGCAAGGGTCAGGACAGTCCGTGAATAGATATTGCCTGTGATATGTAAAGAGAGGTCATTAGCGAGATCACGATCAAATTCCTTCCAGAGTTTATACGGAGGATCCATCTTAATCCCCTTACTGAAAAGTTTTGCAGCTGTCTCCTGTGTCTTTTTCTTCAGATCTTCATCCATCGTCATATTCTCCTGTTTGTATCTGTTGATTTATCATAAATGAGGTTATGCCATTTTGCGTGGATTAACTCAAGAGGCTGATCTGTCTTTTTCCCTCCATCACAGTATAAGATAATTGGATATAGCAGCATACATAGCCCTTTCATAGCATAATGCTGGAATTATTGGCCTCAGTTAATCAACTTGACACCTTTTCCCTTACACTTTATACTTCATAGCAAAAATAAGTTCTTATTTATAAAGGAGAATTTTTGAATGGGAAAGTACGGTAAGTATATCGTCACTGAATTCTATGACAAGTTCCAGCTCCCTGAAGAAAGGGCCTGGGAAAAAGCAATTATGGGTCGTGGCCCGCTTGAAGATGGCATGAGGCGTATGATGGAACATATGGTCTGGATGGACTCCAACGTAATCCCCGGCGCCTTTTATGCTGAGGCAGTCTGGTTCTGGCCTCCATCCATGACCGGCCGTGTAATAACCCCGCCAAAGCCGGGTGAGGAAGACAAGCATGGTATTCCGCCTCATGCACACACCTTTCCTGAGCTGCTTTCATATTACGGGACCGATATGAACAACCCTAAAGACCTTGGTTGCCAGGTGGAGATATGGATAGAGGATGAAAAATATCTCTTTGACAAATCCTTTGTTGTATATGTCCCGGCAAATATAGTTCACTGCCCCATAAAGATGCATAATATGACCAAGCCCCTTTTCCATTTTACCATGGGGCCGGGCGAGAATTACCTATAATACAGGCTGAAGCATTAACTTGAACCAGATAACCTGTTAATAGAAAGTGAGATAAAACATGGCAGAACGAAAATATGAAAAGTATTTTATATTTGATGACAAGAAAGACCTTAAGCTCCCATCCTACAGGGTGCCGACAGACCCTAAATATGTAAAGAGGATGACCCATGTGGATGCGGATACGGTCAAGGGTGCAACCTTTTACAATGAGATGATGTGGATACTCCCGGGGTTTGATAAGAACTACAAGGGCGATAACCCTAATTTCAAGGAAGAACATTCCCATGATTTTGGCGAACTGATGTGTTTTTATGGTTTGAATTATGAAAACATCATGGACCTTGGCGCAGAGATAGAATTTACAATAGATGGTGAAACGCATATCATTAAAGAGAGCTTTACAGCCTTTATACCGCCGGGTGTGAAACATGGCCCGCTAACTATCAGGAATGTGACCAGGCCGATAGCACATATGATAGCATGCACCACAGGAAGGTATGAATAGCATAACCTGATTACAGGTAAATGTAGAGAGGTTGAGCCAGTTCGGTCTCAACCTTTTTTCATTATTAATAAAAATACCCAGCAAGGAGGAGATAAAATGAAAAATGTTGAGATGAATCTTGAAGGAAATATCCTGACACTAAAGGTGGATATTACAAAGGAGTTCGGGCCCTCTTCTTCAGGAAAGACCATTATTATTGCCTCAACTGAGGGGAATGTTGCTATACCTGATAAAGATGATGTAAAGATCGGTCTGAACGTATATAAGAAAAAATAACCGGTCGGAGGTTTATCTGCCTTGATATGCCGCCATAGCCTCTTTGTAAAGATCTGCTTCCATGTGGCTGTATCTTGGTGAAAAGTGAAAAAGTGTAAATTTCTTAACCTCTGCCGCCCTTGCTATGCGGCCAGCCTCAGCTGCGGTAAGATGATATTTTTCTTTTGCTGTCTTGTTATCCTGTTCTGAAAAGGCCGCTTCAATGAACAGGTGATCAGCGCCCCTTGCGAGGTCCATAATCTTTACAATGTTGTCATTGCTCCCGATCACATCGGTAATATAGGTGATCTTATGGCCCGGGGTTATGGTTGCTATCTTTTCTGCCAGGCTGCCAAGTGTGAACCTTCTCATATCAACTATCTTTCCATGCTCCTCTTTTGGTACAAAAAAATCCCCATTTTTTGGACTGCCTGTATATATCTCTTTTTTAAAAGCAGTAAGCCACGGGCCTGTATCAAGACCAAAATTTTTTAGTTTTTCGCTATTAATATTTACATGAAAACTTTCCTCTAATGTAAGGCCCAAGCATGGTATCCTGTGGTCAAGCAGTGCCCCCCTTACCTGGAAACCCGGTATTTTATATAGTATCCCATCAATTATTTCCCATGTCACTGTCTCTCCCGGTCTGAATCCTTCACGGCATAAATATCTTTTAGATATTGCCATGTCTTCATGGACTTCTGTTGCATTTAAGATAAGGTTATATTCATATTCTTGTACTAGATTCCATACATACCCGTTAAGTTTTCCCTCCACATGTCTGAAAAAACCGGGCGGCCCGAAAAGATGTAATTCGCTGTCCCTGCCCAGAAAGATTCGCAGAAGTCTGTCAAAGCCAGTGAAATGGTCCATGTGGGTGTGAGAGACAAATACATGGGTTATTTTTAGTACATCCCTCGGGGTGAGGGGAATAATCTCACCAAGGTCAAACATAATTGCCCTTTTTTCATATAAAAAGGGGATATAGAGCCCGGGATCAGAAAAGGGGTCATTAACAAGTCTGGGGTAAATGGATGGCTTCATGGAAGTTCGCTGTTGTTATTATTTCTGGTCATCATACAAGTTTCTTGTATTATCTATCACCTATCTTTATATTGTTCAAGAAAAGGATAACAAATATTGCCGGTATATATATGATCCCATCTGAACAGAACAGGTTTGATTTAAAATCAGGAGCTTTCAAAAAGGAATTTCCGAACGACCCGGGTGTCTACATATTCAGGGACAGTGCTGAAAGGGTTATATATGTAGGAAAGGCCAAAAACCTCAAGAACAGGGTATCTTCCTATTTTAACTCCCCAGCTGATATGACACCAAAGACTGTCATGATGGTATCAAAAGCAAGGTATCTGGAATTCATACTAACCTCCTCCGAAAATGAGGCATTTTTACTTGAAAGTTCCCTTATTAAAAAACATATACCCAGGTACAATATTGTTCTGAGGGATGATAAACAGTATCCATACCTGAAGATCCCCACAGATGAACCATACCCCAGGCTGGAGTTTGTAAGGAAGCTCAAAAACGACGGGGCAGTTTATTTCGGGCCATATTCTTCATCAGGGGCACTCAGGGATACCACAAGGCTCATAAACAGGATTTTCAGACTAAGAAAATGCTCTATGAATTTTATGGCAGCAAGGACAAGGCCCTGCCTCAATTATCAGCTGGGCAGATGCCTTGCACCATGTACCAGCGATATTTCAAAAGATGAATATGCTGCAATTGTGAAAAATGTCAGGCTTTTCCTTGAGGGGAGGAGTCGGGAACTGATAAAGCAGCTTGAAACCGATATGAAAAAATATGCAGCAGAAGAAAAATATGAGGATGCAGCAAGGGTAAGGGATCAGATAAAGGCGGTTTCAAAGACTATTGAGACCCAGAATGTCTCATCAACCAGGGGTGAAGACCAGGATATAATAGGGGTTGCACAGGAAAACGGAGTATCACAGGTAGTCATATTCTTTTCAAGAAAAGGGATTATCACCGGAAATAGGGATTTCAGGTTTGAAAACCAGGGAGTTTTACCCTCTGAGGTGATCGAGGCATTTCTGAAACAGTATTATACTGAAGACGGTTATGTGCCAAAAAATATACTTATTTCCCATCCGGTTGATGAATCAGGAGCCATTTCCGAATGGCTTTCCTCCCTGGCAGGTAAAAGAATAACTATACACTGCCCTGTCCGTGGCAAAAGGATCGGCATGACAAACCTGGCCGTTAAAAATGCGGTAAGTATTCTGAATAGAACGGAAAACAGAAGCCCTGCTGATATCCTTGAGATGGCAAAAACAGCCTTGAATCTTAAGAAGACACCATACAGGATAGAGGCAATGGATATATCCAATATGCAGGGAAACCAGGCGGTTGGTACGATTGTTGCATTTGTAGATGCCAGGCCGCATAGAAAGGGGTACAGGAATTTCAGGATCAGAGATGTGAAGGGCATAGATGATTATGAGATGATGTCAGAGATGGTTAAAAGGCGCCTTTCACATGGTGATCTCCCTGACCTCTTTGTTATTGATGGCGGAAAGGGGCATCTGATGGCAGTTAGCCGTGTTCTGGCAGGGCTGCCGAAAGAGATAGAACAGCCTGCACTGGTCGCTGTTGCAAAGGAGAGGGAGCAGGGCGTTACTGGCGACAAGCTCTATCTTTCTGGTAGAAAAAATCCTCTGCGGCTGAACGCTGATCATCCGGTGCTACTGATGATCATGGGGATAAGGGATGAGGTTCACAGGAGGGCTGTGGGCTTTCATCGAAAACTGAGAAAGAAGGAGACTGTAAAATCCGCCCTTGACCGGATACCGGGCATAGGGCCATCAAAGAGGAACCTGCTTTTAAAGCAGTTTGGAAGCCTGGAGGCAATAAAACAGGCAAGCGAAGATGAACTTGCAAAGGTGAGAGGAATAACAAAAACAATGGCTGTTAGGATCAAAGAGCTGTTTTTGGCCTCTGAAGAGAGTTGAATCTGATATGAAAATATTAAGGTTGACAATCTTCTGGGCTTTGTGTTAACTAAGCCCGACTTCTGTTGATAATTAATCAAAAGTTGTATCTTCGCTGACTCAATCAATAAAGTTGTAAAAAAGGAAAAAGTATTGTGGCTTTCAAAAAGGTAACAATAGTAATTCTTCCGGATGGTGTTAATTCCGTCAAACAGATAAAGATTCCGAAGATGTTTATTGGATTAGCCGTTATCCTTGTCTTATCGGCCCTCTCATTTATTGGGTGGGCCTCCAATGACTACTGCAGGATAAGGTCTCAGATACCACTCAATGCACAACTGCTTGAAGAAAACAGGCAACAGAAGGCCCAGCTTGCCTCTCTTGCAAATAAAATAGATAAGATCAATACCAAGATGGTTGAACTCAAAAAGTTTGATAACAAGCTCAAGATAATGGTGAACATTGAACCAGGTGATGACAGCACCCCATTCCTGGGTGTTGGCGGTTCTGACCCAAGTCTGATGAATGCTGAATATTCTATTGAAAAGGCACATCAGAAACTTGTTAGGCTGATGCACCAGTCACTGGATAATCTGGATACTGAAATTGCTGTCCAGACACAGGAAAAGACGGAGCTATACAGTTTTCTTGATAACCGGAAATCCATGTTTTCCTGCACCCCATCCATATGGCCTGCAAAGGGATGGGTAAGTTCAAAGTTTGGTTACCGGGTTTCACCATTTACAAATGAGAAGGAATTTCACAATGGTCTGGATATCTCGGCAAAAAGCGGTTCGCCCATAATTGCCCCTGCTGATGGCATTGTCACTGGCATTGAAAAGAGCTATGGTTACGGGAATCTGTTAACTGTAAATCACGGATATGGCCTGAAAACAAGGTATGCCCATCTCTCAAAGATACTGGTCAAAAAAGGACAGGCGGTAAAACGCGGTGATACCATCGCTAACATGGGTAGCACAGGCCGTTCGACCGGCCCACATCTCCATTATGAGGTGTTCCTTGAGGGGGTACCGGTAGATCCAACCCGCTATATTCTGAATTGAATTAAGTAAGATTTTTACCCAGGCATTTACTTAATTCTTTCAGTGGGAAAACCTCTAAAAAAGTAGATCTTTATTTGCCAATTAAATAAAGGCTCCTCCTGTTTTGTTTGCATCTGTGTGAATATAGTCCTTATTATTTTTTTCACAGACCTGGCTATTCAAATTAATAAATATTAAGATTTATTGTTTTCATTTATTGTGGTAGTAAAGTAACTTCAGCGAACAGGAAAGGATATTTTTCAAAAAATACTGGTATATAGAATATGATTGGTGACCTAATAAAGAAGATATTTGGCAGTAAAAATGATCGGGAGCTTAAAAGAATACAACCGATCGTGGAGAGCATAAATTCGCATGAACCTTTTTTTAAATCTCTTACAGATGAGCAGCTCAGGGAAAAGACCGGCGAATTCAAAGATAGGCTGAAAAATGGAGCAACCCTCGAAGAGATTTTACCTGAGGCATTTGCTGCTGTAAGGGAGGCATCCGTGAGGGTGCTGAACATGCGTCATTATGATGTACAGCTCATAGGCGGTATTGTTCTCCATGAGGGGTGCATATCCGAGATGAAGACAGGTGAAGGAAAAACCCTTGCAGCAACCCTGCCTCTATATCTGAATGCCCTTACCGGAAGAGGGGTTCATCTGATAACAGTGAATGATTACCTTGCAAAGCGCGACGCTGAATGGATGGGTGGCATATACGGGATGCTGGGCCTTTCTATCGGAGTAATTGTTCACGGGATGACAGATAAGGAGAGAAAAGATGCCTACGCATGTGACATCACATACGGTACGAACAATGAATTCGGATTTGATTACCTCAGGGATAACATGAAATTTGATATGAATGACCTTGTCCAGCGTGATTATTATTACGCTATTGTGGATGAGGTTGACAGTATCCTTATTGATGAGGCGAGGACACCCCTTATCATAAGCGGCCCTGTGGAACATAGTGAAAACAAGATATACATGGAGGCCAAGCCCCTGGTCATCAGTCTAAAAAGAAAACAGAGCGCTGTGATAAGGACAATGCTGAGTGATGCGAAGGAGAGGCTGAATAAGGGCGATGCGGATGAAGAAACCATCCAGATACTTCTGAGGGTAAAGAGGGGTGACCCTAAAAATCCTGGATTTCTTGATCTCCTTGCAAAAAACCATTCCCTTGGTAAGCGCATCGATAATGAAGAGAGCGCCATGAGGAGTCAGAAGATACTCCCAGAGCTGGACAAAGAGCTTTACTGCATCATAGACGAGCGTGGCAATTCTGTGGAATTAACAGAAAAGGGGATCAAGTACCTTTCTGAAAGCGGGGCAGGGGATTTTTCTCTCCCTGATATAGAGGAAGAAAGTTACAATGTCCGTGAAAATAAAGAGCTGTCTGACCTGGAGAAGGCGGAAAGGCTCAGGGAGCTTGAAGCGAATTTCATGCGTACATCGGAGCTTCTGCACGCCACCCAGCAGCTTATCAAGGCATACTGGCTTTTCGAAAAGGATGTCCAGTATGTGATAAAGGATGATGAGGTGGTCATCGTTGATGAGTTTACAGGCCGTATGATGCCGGGCAGAAGGTGGAGTGACGGTCTGCACCAGGCGGTTGAGGCCAAGGAGGGCGTAAAGGTTGCAGAAGAAAACCAGACCCTTGCCACGATTACCTTTCAGAATTTTTTCAGGATGTATGAAAAGCTGGCAGGTATGACAGGCACAGCTGATACCGAGGCCGGTGAATTTCATAACATCTATAAACTGGGTGTTATGGTTATCCCGACCAATAAGGGGATGATCCGCAAGGATTTTCCTGATGTCATATACAAGACCGAACGTGAGAAATATAATGCGGTTGTCGAGGAAATCAAAGAGCTATACGAAAAAGGTCAGCCCGTGCTGGTGGGTACAATCTCCATAGAAAAATCCGAGGTTCTCTCAAAAATGCTTAAAAGAGCGGGCGTACCCCATGAAGTTCTGAATGCCAAGCATCACCAGAAAGAGGCGGAAATTATCGCCAAGGCCGGACAGTATAAGACTGTTACCATATCGACCAATATGGCCGGGCGTGGAACAGATATAGTGCTTGGGGAAGGGGTCAAGGAGCTCGGTGGGCTTCATATCCTAGGAACCGAAAGGCACGAGAGCAGGCGCATTGATAACCAGTTGAGAGGCCGCGCAGGCCGCCAGGGAGACCCGGGCTCTTCAAGATTCTATCTTTCACTTGAGGATGATCTTTTAAGGATATTCGGCTCTGACAGAATTTCTTCCATCATGGAGCGACTCGGCATGGAAGAGGGAGAACCAATAGAAGCAAACCTGATATCAAGGGCCATAGAGAATGCACAGAAAAAGGTTGAGGCCCATAATTTTGATATGAGAAAACATCTCCTTGAATATGATGATGTGATGAATAAACACAGAGAGATAATCTACTCCCAGAGACGCAACATATTAAAGGGAGAAGGCATTGATGAACTTATTAATGATATGATTGAAGGAAAGATAGAAACCTTGGTAGCTGAACATAGCGATCCTAAAGCCTATCCTGAAGACTGGAATATCCAGGGCCTGATAGAGGGCGCTATAAGGTTTTTTGGTGTGCGGCCAAGGATCAGTGTTGATGATATTGGTAAAGAAGAGTTTGATGCACTCACTCCACAATCCCTTACAGGGCTGATCATGAAACAGGTTAAGGATGCCCATGAGGCCAGGATGGCAGGCATAAAAATTGACCAGCTCCAGTCAGTCCAGAGGATTATAATGCTCCAGATACTGGATAAAGAGTGGCTCAGGCATCTCCAGGACATGGATCACCTCAAAGAGGGGATCGGCTTAAGGGGATACGCACAGCAGGATCCTTTAAAGGAGTACAAAAAAGATGCCTTTGAGCTGTTCCAGGGGCTTGATGCAAGGATAAGCGAAGAGGCGCTAATGACCTTTTCAAGGATACAGCTCATAAAGGAGAGGCCTGAAGAGCTTCCGCGCCAGAAGAGGAGGGCTATGCAGCTAAGCCATGGTGATGCAGCGGTCAGGACGGAACCGATAAAAAGAGAGAGCCAGAAAATAGGGAGAAATGATCCATGCCCCTGTGGCAGCGGCAAAAAATACAAAAAGTGCTGCGGGATTAATGAGTAACTGTAGTAACAGTTGCAAAAGATGCAGGATTAACAAAGTATCCGGGGTTATTTAGAGATGGAAACCAATACCAGTATAAAAGGGTTTAAGGCTGCTTATACTGCCTGTGGCCTGAAAAAGAACAACGCACATGATATTGCGCTGATATATTCCGAAGCACCAGCGGCCTCAGCCGCTGTCTTCACAACAAACAGGGTCAAGGCGGCGCCTGTTATCGTTAGCATGGAGAATATAGCAAATGGCAGTGCCAGGGCGATTATTGTAAATTCAGGGAATGCAAATGCCTGCACCGGGGAAGAGGGGCTCAAGAATGCAAAGGAGACCACATTTTTGGTTGCAGAGCGCCTTGGCATATCACCTGATGAGGTCTTGATAGCTTCAACCGGTGTGATAGGCGCCCAGTTGGACATGAAAAAGATAGAAAAGGCCATACCAGAACTGGTAAAAAACCTTAACCCTGAGGGGATAAATGGCGTGGTAAAGGCCATTATGACGACAGACTCATTTCCCAAGGTCAGCACATTCAGCGCAAAGGTTAAGGGCGTGGAATACCATATTATGGGGTTAGCCAAGGGTGCAGGCATGATAATGCCCAACATGGCAACCATGCTCTGTTTTATCATGACTGACATAAACATCAGCAGACCGCTTTTAAAAAAGGCACTTGCTCAGGGGGTAAATGATTCTTTTAATAAGATAACCGTTGACGGTGATACCAGCACAAACGATACTGTTTTTGTAATGGCAAACGGGCTAGCCGGCAATGAAGAGCCTGATGAGGCATCCTTTAACGAGTTTAAAAAGGGGTTGACCCATATAATGTATGACCTTGCAAAGATGATCGTGAAAGATGGCGAGGGGGCAACCAAGGTGATACACATAAGTGTCAAAGGGGCAGCCTCTCCTCAAGATGCAAAGAATGCTGCAAGTACAATAGCCAATTCAAGCCTTGTAAAGACTGCATTTTACGGAGAAGATCCTAACTGGGGCAGGATCATGGCCGCACTTGGGAGGTCAGGTATAGAGATGAAGGAAAATATGGTTGATATCCTCATTGATGATATAAAAATAGTAAAGGGTGGCCTGGGGCAGGGTGTTGAAAGAGAAAAAGAGGCTGCTGTTATTATGAAAAATCCTGAGATTTTTCTTACTGTTGAGTTGAATGTGGGGGTGTCTAACGACTGGATAACCACATGCGACCTGACCCATGATTATGTGTCAATAAATGCGGATTATAGATCTTAATTATAAATTATTGAATTTTTTCGCTATAAGCGGTGTCTAATAGATCAAATATGGCCGATTCAGATGAAGATAGGCTGGTATTGGACCTTAAAAACCGGGATGAAAAGGCCTATGGAATGCTTGTCTCCCAGTATCAGGCGAAACTTAGGAATGTCGCCTACGGGATAACCCTTGATGCAGAGGAAAGCGCTGATATTATTCAGGATGTTTTTCTTAAGGCCTATACTGGAATAGAAAGATTCAAGGGCGAATCATCCCTTTATACCTGGTTGAGGCGTATTACGATAAATGAGAGCCTTAACTGGGTAAGGAAATGGAAAAGGCGTTTCAGGTGGCAGCATCAGTCCATTGATCAGGAGGAGGGAAACGCCCCTGATCTGGTCTCGGACAGGCCCGACCCTGAAGAGAGCCTGGACAACAGGCAGCTCTCCGGGATGGTAAAAAAGGCACTTGAGAGTCTTCCTGAAAAGGCGAGGACGATCCTGATCTTAAAGGAGGTTGAAGGGTTATCCTATGATGAGATAGGCGAGCTCATGGGGATCAACAAGGGGACTGTAAGTTCAAGGATATTTTATGCGCGTGAAAAATTAAGGGAATCTCTTAAAGGTGTTGAAAGTGAAGGCCAACAATGAAATAATATGCGGCACCGAAATAATAAGCCGGTTCATGGATAATGAGCTCCACGGGGATGATCTTATTACAGTGGAGAAACACATTGATTCCTGTGAATCATGCAGGAAACGGCTTGATATTTACAGCAAGATCGGTTCGGGCCTGAATTCTTTTATAAACGCTGAAGCTTCGCTGCAAGGTCAGGAGATTGTAGAAGGGGTTATCAGCAGGATCAGGCAGAAGGGCAACTGGTTACAGGGTTTCAAGGAACTGGTTCTTTCAAGAAGGACCTTTATACCTGCAGGAGTCGCTTTGTCTATTGCACTGGCATCATTGATATTTCTTAACAACCCTGCACCTGCCGGACCAAGCGCTATAATATCATCCCTTTCAGGGACAGGTTCTTTAACGATAGTTGTGACACCTGAAACAAGACAAACCATCTTATGGGTTAATGAAAATGGATAAAATGAAAACTAAATATCGGGCTCCTCTGCTTATAACCTTCTTATTCTTTGTTATTTCACTCCTGTTACTGCCTTCTTCACCTGCATGGTCGGGCACCAATATCAGGATTACTGTAAAGACCATACTGGCGTCAGAGAAAGGCAATTCTGTAGACCCTGGTCTTAATGATATTGTGCGTGAGCTGCAATCCCTTTTCAGGTACTCTTCCTATAAGTTTTTAGGTGAAAAGGGGCTTTCTCTTTCATTGAACAGCAAAGGGGTTGTTTCGCTCCCTGAGCAGGTCACCATGAATATCTCCTCTATGGGTATTGAGGGGGACAGGGCTGTTCTTGACATAGAGATATTAAGGGGCGGGAGCCGGATTATACAGACAGTAATCAAGCTCAGAAACAACAGCAGTATAAACATAGGCGGCCCTGAATATAAAGGCGGTAACCTCCTCTTTAATATCTTTGCCTCTTTTTAAAGTATTTATCTCCATAAATTTTTGAAACAAAAAATCTATAATGATTTTTGCCTCTATTAATCAGACAGTGATATTCCGCCCTGATACTTAATTGACCATGCAGCACTCTTTAAATATTCCTGTTTCAGATCCACACATAGACCAAGAAGCACACACTTATTAACTGGCAAAGAGGCAGGAAGGAAACAAATTTTTCTACAAACCGACAAAACCGCGCAGCCACGCTGCTGGCGCCCTTGTTTTCGATATTGGAGATCGGATTTTTGGGGGCTCCTGTGTTGAAATGGTAAAAGCCTTTTTTAATCATTCTACTGTTACACCGGATGAGCTAAGACAGTTACAGGAACTTATCGATAAATATAAGGAGTGAGTAAATGCATATTCCCTCTTTTATGCTGAACAATGATATGGCAGGCCTGCTGATCACCCTGGCAGGTCAATCAATCCTGATTTCTCTTATCGGGCTTACAGTCCTTAAGGTATTATCCAGAAGCTCTGCCCCTGTGCGCAGTCTCGTATGCAGCCCTACAATGATTGCGCTTGGCTTGACACTCGTGATCTCCATTGGATTTTATATGAAAGGCATTTCATGGTCTCAGGCAACTCTTCCATTTATTAATGAGCATCACACAAAAAACAGCATTTTACTGCCTCCAGATCAAAATACTGCTATCTTACAAAAAAGGTGTGTTTGATCAGCAGTTATCCAACTGCTGTTGATTTGGCTGGCAGCCATTTTAATTTAAGAAAAAGTGTAGAGAAGATTCTTTCAAAAAAAAGGAGTATTGCCATGGGGACAAAACTGCATCTTAAGGTAATAGGCTCTTCAATATCTCTTGTTCTTGTATTTGGCATTGCCGGGATTCATGCCCGTAGTAGTGCGGCGAAAAATGATGATGCTGGGCTGTATTTTCTTCGCGGTAATCTCCATATGGATAAAAGGCATATGGAGAGGCAATAAATGATTACACGAAGGCGATAGAGATAAACCCTGATGATGTTACAGCCTACAATAACCGTGGGCTGGCATATGCGAATATGGGAGAACATGAACAGGCTATAAAGGACTATAATGTGGCTATAAAGAGAGCTCCTGAAAAGATCAGTGCGTACATTAACCGGGGCAATGCCTATTACTCAAGACAATCGTATCGAAGGCCATTTCCGATTATTCCAGGGCTATTAAAATAAACTCCGAATTCTCATTGGCATACGTAAACAGGGGCATTGCCTATTATCAGAGAAGCAGCTTCAGCAATGCTATTAACGACTTTTCAAAGACGATTGAACTGGATAACAGAGAACCAGGGGTTTACCTGCTTCGCGGCAATGCATATTACAGTAAACGCGAATACAGGCAGGCAATTAATGACTATAATAAGGCGCTGGAAATAAACCCTGATTACTATGCAGCATATAATTATAGATCTGATCTATATTCCATGATGGGCAATATGGTTGAATATAAAAACGATAGGATTATGGCCGAGAAGTTGAATCTATCCATACATAATGCACAAGTGGAATCCAGAGCTTTAATGTACTTAAGGGAGACATTAGGGCATCGTGTAGATAGAAGCAGCCATACTGAATGTAGCAATTGTGATAGTTCATGGGCGGAAATAACACGGGGGTCATATTAAAGAAGCAAGGTAAGATAAAATGCAGCCCGGCTAATATAAAGTGCAGTTTTCTACTGTAATTAACCTGTATATTTTATGATGTATACAGATATAGTTTTCTGCATTAAAGTAATATTAAATCCTGGGGGATCCCCCTGTACTTTACAGGGGTAAATATGCTTTGGTTATGCCTTAAAATATTTTTTGCTAATAAAATATATCCATATTATAGTGCATAACCATTGTGCCGCTTGATTATATCCCCATAGTACCAACCCGGGCGGCATCGTTTAACCCGATTGTATGTAGAATAAAGCAAAGCCTTAATTATCTTTTGTATTAACTATGTGTTTTGAACCTGTAACAGGGGATCTCAAGATTAAGGTTTCAATTGACGGTGAAGAACATGGATTTACTTTTGCACGAAAATAGACAAGGCATACCTTGTCTCTACAAAAATATCGGTCGGGAGTAAATCCCGACCCTACTAAAAACTCATTAACGATATGTATATCTTTAGTGATTTAGGGATTATGAAACAGCCTGTTCGCAGGAATGGCAAAAAAAGTGTAAAAATGTTTTCACTGGCAACCTCCCAGGTGAGGTTTCCTGACAATAAGTCTGTTGTAAGGACAACATGAAACTTAATTATGGGAAATAATATGAGGACACTTATAGTTCAAATACTCAGGATCTCTCTGCTTGCCATGATTCTTTATAACCTTTGCTCTGTAACTACACCTTTTTGTCAAATATTCGCTGAAACAGTTGAAGCTGGCGCGGAAATCAGGCAGGAAACCAGTGTTAAAGCGAAAGATACAACAACAAAGATCGCCTCAATATCACTGGCTGCCGGTCTTTATCACAGCCTGTATATTAAAACCGATGGCACACTCTGGGCTGTTGGATACAATAATAACGGTCAGCTCGGCGATGGCGCCACGGATTCACGCAGCACACCGGTGTATATTGCCGGTGATGTAAAACAGGCAGCAGCAGGTAATGTCCACAGCCTGTTTTTAAAGCAGGATGGCACCTTGTGGGCCATGGGTAATAACAGGTATGGACAACTGGGTGATGGAACCAGCGAAACAAGGTTAAGGCCTGTTCTTGTTGCGGAAGGTGTTTCTCAAATAGCAGCGGGCGCCTTTCACAGCCTTTTTATAAAAAATGACAACACACTCTGGGCAATGGGCAGAAATGAAGATGGACAACTGGGTGATGGCTCCAGGTTTACTAGAAACAGACCAATAATGGTTGCTACGGATGTGAAGCAGGTCTCAGCAGGCGTTGTCCACACCCTGTTTTTAAAAAATGATGACAGCTTATGGGGTATGGGCCTTAATGCGGAAGGCAGGCTTGGTGCGAGAAGGGATAAGATCAACCCTTCGCCGTTTCCTATTACAGGGGATGTTGCGAGGATTTCGGCAGGAGGCACCTTCAGCCTGTTCGTGGGTAAAGACGGCGGTCTATGGGTTATGGGAAACAACAAATATGGACAGCTTGGTGTTAAGAATATTGATAATATCGGAATGCCTGCAAGGATCGCAAATGGGGTTATTGATGTTTCCGGGGGGATGAGCCACAGCCTGTTTATCAAGAAAGATAACAGCGTATGGGGCATGGGCGCTAATTACTCGTATCAGTTGGGAAGTGATAAAGGCAGTCGGATTTCCCATCCGGTTCAGGTTTCAGAGGAGGCGGTTAGAATAGCGGCAGGCGGCGCACACAGCCTTTTTGTGAAAAAAAACGGCACACTATGGGCAGCAGGGTCAAACTACCTGGGCCAGCTTGGAGACAGTACAACCACGGACTTTAAGACACTAAAACAGATAGAAAACAGGCTAGCCCGCGAGGTCTTACAGATGACCGGTTTTACCTTCAGGGACATGCCGCTCTATCAGCCCCCTGAGAAAGCCCGCAAGCGGGATACTATAAGCAGTTCTCATGCAGAGGCTGAAAAGAATGAAGAGGAGGCCATGCCGGATTTTATGAAGGACGATGCCCTGTTCAGAAAGATCTTTCTGGAAAAGAGCGTGAATGTTGATCAGGGAAATATAGACAGGAAAGCAGCCCTTATGTGGGCGGCATGGAGCGGGTATACTGATGTGGCAGCAAGTCTTATTGATTATGGAGTCAATGTCAACACAAAGTATGGAGACAGCAATATAACGGCCCTCTGGGCCGCGTCACGGAACGGTCATACTGATGTCGCGAGGCTGCTTATTGATAAAGGGGCCCGTGTAAACGCAAAGGTGTCAAAGGATATTGATGATCTGGTGCCTGAAAAAGAGAATGAAGATGACAGGGAGGATGAAAGGCTGAAGCGCCAGAGAAAAAGCACGGGTCGGTTTTTAACTATGCATGGGGATAAAATAATAAAATCAGCTCCGGAAGCTGGGATAATTGTAGATGAATTAATTGATGACTCTTTAAGAACTGAAAAAGGAGGTTCGCCACTCTGGATAGCCTCGCGGATGGGACACAGGGATGTGGTTGAGCTTCTTATTGAAAAGGGCGCAAGAGTCAATGTCATAAACATAACCGGCAAAGGTACAACCCCTCTCTATGCCGCATCAGAAAAGGGTCACAGGGATATTGCGGAGATCCTAATTTTAAATGGTGCTGAAGTGAATGAAACCAGCTTCGATTTGACAACCCCCCTCTGGATAGCATCAAAAAACGGGCACCCTGAGGTGGTAAGGCTTCTTATTGAAAAAGGCGCCAATGTGGATGTTTATACAAAAACAGATAAAAAAACCGCCCTTTTTCTTGCATCAGAAAAGGGTTATGCAGATGTTGTCAGGCTCCTTATAGAGAACGGTGCAAACGTTGATTTTATCCCGCCACGCTCCACTGACACAAAAACACCCTTCTGGATTGCACTGGAAAACGGCCATTCGGATTCGGCAAGGCTCCTTCTTGAAAAAGGCGCTAGGGTGGAGGGGGTAGGCAATATATTGCGTGAATCGGCCCTGATAGTCGCAACAAAGCAGGGCATGACAGATATTGTCAGGGTTCTTCTGGAAAGAGGCGCAAGAATAAATCAAAAAACAATCCACGGTATAACCGCATTTATACTGGCTCTGGAAAACAGGCATACCGAAATAATAAAACTGTTCATAGAATATGGCGCTGATGTGAATGCAAGGCTTCGCGACGGAACAACACCCCTTATGATTGCGGCGAACATGGGTGATTTTGAACTGGTGAAATTTCTTCTGGAAAATGGGGCAAGGATAAATGAGAAGGCGCGAAATGGCACAACCGCCCTCTGGATGGCAGTTACAAGAAGACACAGCCCTGTTGCGAGACTCCTTATTGAAAATGGCGCGCAGGTAAACATTATAAACAGGGACAATGATGCCTCTGTATTAATGATAGCGTCTGAGGTCGGGTTAAGGGACATAGCAGAACTACTCATACTTAAAGGAGCAGAGGTTAACCAGAAGACAAGAGAAGGGGTGACGGCCCTCTGGATAGCGGCCCAGGAGGGGAACGCAGATATTGTAAGGATGCTTGTAAGAAAAAATGCTGAAATAGGTGTTGCAAGAAGAGGTGACAACAGGACAGCATTGTGGATGGCATCCCAGAACGGACACACCGATGTTGTAAAAGCCCTTGTTGAAAACGGAGCAATCACAGATATAAGGGCATCTGACGGGTCAACCGCACTTATGATTGCATCCCAGAATGGACACACTGAGATAGTAAGGCTTCTCTGTGAATGGGGGTCTGATACAAATCTCATGGTGGCTATAGGAGGAAAAGAGTATTCAGCACTTATGCTGGCTGAAAGAAACAGATGGAAAGAGGCATCAGGTGTTCTTGAGAGTGTTGGGGCGAAGGAATAACAGGGGTTAATTATGAAAATCAATTTTATGTTTTTACTGATATTGTCAATATTGTTTTTACATGGATGTGCCACAACCCATAAGATGGAATTAACTGCCGTTGCATTGCCGGATCAGAAGACAGACCCCTATGGCGCGGTAGTCTCGGAAAAATGGCACATGGTTTCAATCGCACCCTATAAGAAATTATCCTATATGAATGACAACGCCATATTTAATGTTATCGTTGAAAATGGCGGAGAGGAGCCAATAACAATAGGCAATGAAAACATCTCCATGATATTTGAAGGGCATGATAAAAAGCGGACGGTTAAAAAACTGGATGTGCTGTCTGCAAGGGAATTCATGAACGATGTTTTGTATAAATACCAGAAAAGAATGATAAATGATATGGTTTATTTCACTCGGGATAATGATTATATTTACGCGGATAGTGGTCTTTTTAATGTCATTTTTGCTAATGTTCCTAATGGCTATTCTATGTCTCGATATTTGACGTTAAAGGAAACTTCTAGAAAATTGAAAACACTGAGAGAAACTTTACCCGACCTCATTTTAAACCAAAAGACCATAATGCCCCGTGAAAGTATAGCCGCATTAATATCCTGCCGAACAAATGAAATTCCTCGTGGGATAAAAGGGGATTTTAAGATCAGCGTTTCAATTGATGGAGAAGAACATTTATTTACTTTCAATCGCAGGTGATAACAGAAATTAATCAAATAACATGGAGAAGGAGAGACAATCAAAATGGGACTTCTAAATACACTGGAAAAATCAATGCCCTCTTTTCAAAAAACCAGCACATTTTTTGCGACAATTGTGATCCCTGTTGAGCTTGTCGTTGGCATTATAGTCTATAAATATATCCTTGGTGACCCTTCCCATTTTGTGGATAATAACCCGTTAAATCACCCCCTTTCAGGTGATATACTGGGGATGATGTATAAAGGCGGAGACACAGTGCCAGTCATTATAACCTATTTTATGGTGGTGCTGACCTTTTTGATTGAGAGGATATGGACCCTTAAAAAGGCCAGGGGGAATGGGAACCCTGCACAATTTGTAGCGAGGGTGAAGAGGCTTATATCCGCCCATGATATTGATGCTGCAAAAAAAGAGTGTGACCTGCAGCAGGGGTCAATAGCAAGTGTATTAAGGGCAGGGCTTGATAAATTTCAGGAACTTGAAAACCGCAAAGAACTCGACTTTGACAAAAAAAACCTTTCTCTCCAGAAAGAGCTTGAAGATGCGGCTGATATGGAACTCCCCATGCTTGAAAAAAATATCATTATACTTTCTACCATTGCCTCACTTTCAACCCTCACCGGGCTTCTTGGGACTGTTATAGGTATGGTCAAGGCCTTTGCCGCACTTGCCCATTCAGGCGCACCCGATGCCCTTGGTCTTGCAACAGGCATATCAGAGGCATTAATGAGCACGGCACTGGGCATGATCACCTCCATGCTGGCCATAATCTTCTACAGTTATGTCACTACACGGATAGATCATATAATGTACCATACAGCCGAGGCCGGGCAGATGATTGTCCGCACCTTCAACAGCAGTGTTGAATAACCGGGGTTCCACATGGCAATAAAAAAGATCAGAAAAGGCAGGCCTGGAATCGATATGACCCCTATGGTTGATATGGGGTTTCTTCTTGTCGCTTTTTTCATGATCATAACCCAGTTTGCACCCCCTGATCCTGTTCAGATTACCGTGCCTGCCTCTACCGCCATGGCCAAACTCCCTGAAGCAAATCTGATCTACATCATGGTTTCAAAAGAGGGTATTATCTATATCAAGATAGATGGGAAGAGAAACCTGAAGGCGCTGGGGCAGGTAATAAACAGCGGATGGGGCCTGGGACTTACAGCAGATGAGATTGATGCCTTTTCAAATCTGCCCGGGATTGGCATCCCTGTTTTCGGTTTAAAAGAGTATCTCAGGCTGTCTGATTCAGAACGTAAAGGAATTATCATGACAGGCATACCTGCAGGCAAAGATCATAATGAACTGGGTGATTGGATATCATATGCAAGATTATCAAACCCCGTGGCCAGTGTAGTGATTAAGGGTGACAGGCTTACCCCCTATCCTGTTATAAAACAGATAATGGATACGCTTAAGGATATAGATGTAAACACCTTTTCACTAATAACAGATACGAAAAGCAAAACAGATTAAGTCAAAAAGGAAATTATTTTGGGTGAATTCAAAACAGGACAAAAAAGCAGCGACGGGATATTAAGGAAGAATAGAAAAGTGAGGCCAGGGGTTGATATGACACCCCTGGTGGACCTTGCCTTTCTGCTGCTGACATTTTTTATGCTTACCACTACATTCAACAAGCCCCAGGTCATGGAAATAAAAATACCCGAAAAAAGAGATGCAGATTCTGTTCAGCCAAAGATCAATGAAAAACATGTACTAAGTTTAGTGCTGGGTGGATCAAACAGGATATACTGGTACATTGGCCTTACTGAACCATCTGTGCAGGAGACCGATTATTCCCATGAAGGTCTGAGGATGATGCTTCTTGAGCAAAACAGGGTTATTGATAAAATGGTTGTGCTTATCAAACCCGGAGAAAAATCAACATATGAAAACCTGGTTAATGTACTTGATGAACTTGAGATTACGGATATAAAAAGATATGCGCTTGTTGAGATTGAAGAAGAGGATAAAAATATCCTGAGCAAATATGCGGGCGGGGCAGAGATATAAAATGGAATCCGAGCAAAAAAACTGGGATGAAATCGTCTTTGAGCAGAGGAATAAAAGTTACGGGGCCTATGTTTTAAGAGGCATTTACAACCGGTATCTTACCATCGCTGCGCTGACAGTAATCCTGCTATTCCTGATCTTTATGGTAATTTTAAATTACTCAAGTATTAATAAAAAGCAGGTGCACAGGACAAGGGAAATCAAGATTATAAATTACAATGAACTGACGGAACCCCCATCCATTGAAAAGGCATATGCGCCGCCCAAAAAGGTTGCGGTTAAACAGCCGGAGATTGAAAAATATGTGGAGCCGGAGGTAGTAAAGGAAGAGATCGTAGAACCGGAAATAATAGAAAAGGAGGATGAGATAAAGGAAGTTGATGACCCTGTGGAAAGCTCTGAATACGCGGATGATACAGAAAATTCAGAGGGTATTGGAACAGACAGCCCTGTTGAATCTGAATTTGATGTCAATCCAGGATTCCCGGGCGGAAGCGGATCATTATATGACTGGATCGCGCAGAATCTCAGATACCCGGTTGCAGCAAAGAGAATGGGGATAGAGGGCACAGTTATTGTCGGGTTTATGATCGATGAAAACGGCAGGATATATGATGTCACCATACTGGAAAGCCTTCACAGGCTGTGCGATTTAGAGGCAATGAGGCTAGTTAAGATCATGCCCCTCTGGGTCCCAGGAATAAAACAGGGTATTAAAATACGGGGTCGTCATTCAGTGGAGATCCCTTTTATACTTAAATAGTGTCCATCCGGAAAGAGTCAAATTCCGGATGGGGCTTACAGCTTTAAGAGATCAGCGGTCAGAATCAGGTAGAAGGCAATTTATGTTAAACCCGTAGAAAACATTAAGAGGAACAACGGAATGATAGACAGACAATGTATCGTAAGATTTCTTTTGAGGAGACATGCTGCTTTAATATTAATCCTTTTGATTTTCTCTTTGCTCCCGGTTGATATTACAGCACTTGCCGCGGAATCAGGCAAAAATACCGGTTCAAAAATACAGCCTGTTGATCAAAACATGCTTAAAGCTTTGCCCACCGGGATAGATGCAGGCCTGTATCACACCCTTTATATTAAAAAAGATGGAACGTTATGGAGTGTGGGCTATAACAATAATGGTCAGCTTGGCGACGGTACAACAGATACACGAAGCACACCGATGGAGGTGGCTTCCGATGTAGCACAGGTGGCTTCCGGCAATGCCCACAGCCTGTTTATAAAAAGCGACGGCACCCTCTGGGCCATGGGATACAATAAATATGGTCAGCTTGGCGATGGCACAAATACAAGCAGAAATAAACCCGTAAAAATTGCATCCGATGTAATAAAGGTTACAGCCGGTGTTTTTCACAGCCTTTTTATAAAGAAGGATGGAACCCTTTGGGGAATGGGCTGGAATGAGGACGGCCAGCTCGGAGACGGCACATTTATCAATAAGAATAAACCGGTACGCATTGATAATAATGTTGAACAAATAGCCGCAGGAAGCGCTCACAG
>JAAZBV010000142.1 GCA_012513605.1 Desulfatiglans sp.
ATCCCACCTCCAAAGATTAGAACATCATATTTTTGTGAAACATTTGAGTTCATATTATTATATATTCCAATACTATTATTTTACCAACCAGGCATATTTACCTTATTTTCAAGGGGATTTTCAAGGATTATGAGACGATTTTACTGTATTTTCTTCTGTGTGGTAACAATCCGATCCCTGCCGCTATAGTCTTTTATAACTGAAGCACTTATAAAATAGCCATTTTTGTGGATAATTTTATTGACCACGTCCGTCTGAGACGGGTCCATCTCCAGCATCAGCCATCCCCCGGGGCTTAAAAAGTGAGGCACCTTTTCAAGTATTGCTCTTATATGGGAAAGCCCATCAACCCCGCTCTCCAGTGCAATCTTAGGCTCAAAGTCCCTGATTTTCACCGGCAGCAGCCTGTAATCTTCTTTTGTTATGTAGGGCGGGTTTGAGACAATAATATCAAAGTGATTATTGAGGCCTTTAAATGGTTCAAACAGGTCTCCCTCAAGAAGGGTGATCCTGTTTTGCATGCCATGCCTTGTAATATTCTGTCTTGCAATGTTAAGTGCCTCTTCTGAAATATCAGACGCAACTATTACAGCATTTTTAATCTCAGAGGCAACTGCAACAGCAATTGCGCCACTCCCTGTACACATGTCAAGGATATTAACCACGGGCCTTTCAGCATAACTATTCTCTTTATATGCTTTAATGACCTGCTCAACCAGTATCTCTGTTTCAGGTCTTGGTATGAGGACCTCTCTATTTACAATAAAATCCATTGACCAGAATTCCTGAACGCCGGTTATATACTGGATAGGCTCACCATCAGCGAGCCTCTTTATCATTGCCCTGTATTTGCCAAGGTCATTTTCACCGACCGGCTGATCATATTCGAGGTAGAGCTTAAGACGGCTGATAGAAAGCTGATGGGATAAAAGAATCTCTGCACAGAGGCGTGGAGATTCTATGTTTTTTGTCTTCAGATAATCAGTAGAAACAGGGAGGAGATCCTTTATTATCCAGGTTTTGGCTGTCACGATTCCCCTTTTAGCGCCTCTGTCTGAAAATGATTGACCAGGGGGTTTATAACAAGTTCCAGATCGCCCTGGAGGATATCCTCAAGCTTGTAAAGGGTAAGGCCGATCCTGTGATCAGTAACACGACCCTGTGGGTAGTTATAGGTGCGTATCCTTTCGCTCCTGTCGCCGGTACCCACCATGTTTTTCCTGTCCTGTGATATTTTTGACTGCTGTTCGGTCACCTGTGCATCAAGTATTTTTGACCTTAAAACCTTCATTGCCTTTGCCTTGTTCTTATGCTGTGACCTCTCATCCTGGCAGGCTACTACTATTCCGGTGGGCAGATGCGTTAATCGTACAGCAGAATCGGTTTTGTTTACATGCTGACCACCCTTGCCTGATGATCTGTATGTATCGATCCTTAAGTCATCCGGGTCTATTTCAACATCCACCTCTTCCGCTTCAGGCAGCACTGCAACAGTTATTGCAGAAGTATGTATCCTGCCCTGTGCCTCTGTTTCGGGCACACGCTGCACCCTGTGCACGCCGCTTTCATACTTGAGTCTGCTATAGACATCATTGCCTTCGATTAATAGAATTATCTCCTTGTAGCCGCCTATACCGGTCATGCTCTGGCTCAGCACCTCTGTATTCCATCTCTTTATCTCTGCATATTTGAGGTAACTTCTCAAAAGGTCTGCGGCAAAAAGGGCAGCCTCATCACCGCCTGTGCCGGCCCTTATTTCAAGAATTATATTCTTATCATCATTTGGGTCCTTTGGTAACAATAGAATCCTGAGTTCATTTTCCAGCTCTTCCTTCCTGGTATTGAGCTCATCCAACTCTTGTTTGGCAAGCTTTCTCATCTCAGGGTCACTATCGTTTAAAAGTGACCTGTTATTATCGATTTCTACATCTAAATTATTAAGTTCTCTGTAAACCTTTATTATCGGCGCCAGGTGACTGTGCTCCTTTGAATACTTCTGGTAGGTCCTCTGATCTTTTACAATGTCAGCTCTTGAAAGCTCGCTTTCAAGCAGACTGTACCGGTCTTCAATTTCCTTTATCTTTTCAAACATGTTACAGACTCTTTAAATAGATGTTTTTCTGTTTAGACAACAGATATCTTTACCAAAAGTAAATGGAATGCCGCCATATACGGCATTCCATTTGATAAATATCTTCCTGAAATGAGATAAATGAGGTTCTTCAGGCTAATTCTTGGATGAGGATGCCTTTTTATCTTTTTCAAACTTGGCATATTTGTTCTTGAATCGTTCAACCCTTCCGGCAGTGTCAACGAGTTTCTGTTTCCCGGTATAGAAGGGGTGGCACTGTGAACATATTTCCACTTTGATCTCTTTAAATGTGGAACCTGTCTCGAATTCGTTTCCGCAGGCACAATGCACCAGGGTTTTATGGTATTCTGGGTGTATATCTTTTTTCATTTTTGTCCTCTCTTTATTGGCTCATTGATTTTAAAAAGGCTGTATTATTCTTTGTTCCTTTCATTTTGTCCAGTAAAAAATCCATACTGTCAACCTGGGTAAGGGGGGCAAGCAGTTTTCTAAGTATCCATATCCTGTTAAGATCTGCCTCTTTTAAGAGCAGCTCTTCCTTTCTTGTCCCTGACCTGTTGATGTCTATGGATGGGAATATCCTGCGGTCGGTAAGTTTGCGGTCAAGGATGATCTCCATGTTACCTGTTCCCTTGAACTCTTCAAATATAACTTCATCCATTCTGCTTCCGGTATCTATAAGTGCTGTCGCTATAATTGTGAGGCTTCCCCCCTCCTCAATGTTACGTGCAGCACCGAAGAATCTCTTTGGTTTGTGCAGGGCGTTTGAGTCAAGACCGCCTGACAGGATCTTTCCACTCGGAGGCACGGTTGCGTTATATGCCCTTGCAAGCCTGGTGATGCTGTCAAGGAGGATAAGCACATCACGTTTGTGCTCGACAAGCCTTTTTGCCTTTTCAATTACCATCTCGGCGACCTGCACATGCCTTTGCTGGGGTTCATCAAATGTTGAACTGATAACCTCTGCATCAACCGAACGCTGCATGTCAGTTACCTCTTCGGGCCTTTCATCTATAAGGAGAACAATCTTGTGTATGCTTTTATCATTTGCTGTAACGCTGTTGGCTATATTCTGGAGGAGCATTGTTTTACCGGTTCGGGGAGGGGCAACAATCAGGCCGCGCTGCCCTTTGCCTATGGGGGTAAGGAGATCCATGATTCTTGATGAATAGTTATCAGCAACTGTCTCTAGTGTTATACGTTCATTGGGGTATAAGGGGGTAAGGTTGTCAAAAAGTATCTTGTCGCGGGAAATTTCAGGGTCTTCATGGTTGACCTGCTCTACCTTCAGGAGGGCAAAATACCTTTCTGAATCCTTTGGCGGCCTTATCTGGCCGGCAACTGTATCGCCAGTCCTGAGATTAAATCTTCGGATCTGGGAAGGCGATATGTAGATATCATCAGGACCTGGCAGATAATTGGCATCAGGGGCCCTTAAAAACCCGAAGCCGTCAGGCAGGGTCTCAAGCACACCCTCTCCATATATAAGGCCATTTTGCTCTGAATGGGCCTGGAGAAGGGCAAATATCAACTCCTGTTTAGGCATGCCTGTTGCCCCTTCGATGTTGAAGTCCCTGCCCATAGTTGTCAGTTCACTGATTTTCATCTTTTTTAATTCGACAAGATTCATAAGTAGTTCTCCATATTATGTTTTCTTTATATTAAATTAGAAATATTTCCTCTATATTTTTAAAAGGGAAAATCCCTTAAATTTTTCTGGCCTATATTATTAAACAAGCTATACCTTTCAGGGCATTATTTTGAGAAATTGGTCTCACCGGGGTGGTTAATTATTTTGCTGCTGTTTCAGGTTATCGAATAGACTCTAACCATTATAAAAAACTGCAAAGACCTTGCCAAACGGGAGTTAATTACCATTGATAAATTTCTTCTAAAATATTTTTACCGGAACCATATTTTCGGGAGTCTATATAACGGGCCTCGAATAACTCGCATGGACTATTCTTATTTACAAGAAGGATTCCATTTCTGCGAGTTAGTTATGATTAAGTAACAAGAACATTTCCCGTGTAGCCAAATCTGATATCCGGATATACCGAATCCTCCAAAAGGTAAGAATATCGAATATATATTAATTAATAATGCCTATGTCAAGACTAATTTATATTTTTATTGGAAATGACCCCAGTTTTTTTATTGCCAGCTCCATATCTGCTGGAATAGGCGCATGAAACTCCACATATTTTTCTGTGTCAGGGTGAATAAAGGCAAGGTATGCTGAATGGAGCATCTGTCTTTTAAGGCAATCCTGTATATCATCTGTAGAGAGGTTATTTTTTCTCCACCAGCTGTTTTTATAACCATAGACAGGGTCGCCGACAACTGGATGTCCGATATGTGACATATGCACCCTGATCTGATGGGTCCTGCCTGTCTTTATTGTTACAGACAGTAATGCGAATCTGTCAGAAAGGGGCTTTTCTATTCGCCATTCTGTAATGGCCCTTTTCCCCTTTGGTGATACAGTCATCTCTTTTCTTTTTATCGGGTTGCGGGATATTGGCAGGTCTATCCTGCCCTCCACTCCCTCTGGTATGTCATGAACCAGGGCAAAGTACCTTTTATTAATCAAACCATTTTTAAACTGGCTCGATAAAAAATTATGCGCCTTATCATTTTTGGCAACTACAAGCAGGCCCGAGGTGTTTCTGTCAAGCCGGTGAACAATACCCGGTCTCATTACCCCGCCTATGCCTGAGAGATCATTACAGTGATAAATCAGGCCATGAACAAGTGTCCCTTCTTTATGCCCCGGTGCAGGATGAATGACAAGCCCCGGTGGCTTATCAAGAACAATAATGTATGAGTCCTCGTATATTATTGATAAATTGAGGGGCTCGGGGTTGAGCTGATAAGGAAGTGAGGGCGGCAATATTAATTCAATTATATCGCCAACCCTTAATCTGTAACTGGGTTTTACATGGTTTTTATTAACCTTTATATGTCCATCCCTGATAAGCGCCTGGATCCTTGACCTTGTCAGATCATGGTTTTTTGCGGATAAAAAAGAGTCAATACGTAAATCAATGTCTGCTGTTTCAGCCTGAAAGGAGCATTTTCTTTCCTGTGCATTTTCCACAATAATATTCTTGGCAGTAAAATAATTATATTTTAAGGGCTTTATCTAAACAGCAGGGCAAGGGTTATTTAAAAAAGGAATCATTTGCCTATATTGCCCGAGCCACTGTTATGCAGTGGGAGCAGGCGTTGAGGTTGCCGGGAACATCTTGTCCAGATCCTTTTCAATTTGTTTTTCTGCTACCTTTTTTGCAAGGGATATCTCCTTTACTAAAAGGCTCCTTGCTGTATCAAGCATCTTTCTCTCACCGAATGACAGATCCTTTTCTTCCTTCAGCATATGCAGGTCACGGTAAACCTCTGCCACCTCAAAGACAGAACCTGTCTTTATTTTATCCATATATTCCCGATACCTTCGGTTCCATGTCTGGTTATCTATCGCCATATCCCTTTTCTTAAGTATAGAATATAGTTTGGGGATCTCCTTCTGGCCTATTATTTCCCTTAAACCGACATTATTCACATTACGAGTAGGTACCATGATTTTCATATTATTATCAAGAATTCTGATAGTATAAAAATCCTGCCTGCATCCTGAAATTTCTTTGGTCTCAATTGTCTCTATTATGCCAACTCCATGTGCAGGGTATACTGCCAAATCACCTTCTTTAAACATTAATTACTCCATGTTAGGCTAAGTATTCATTGATTATGCTAATTTAATTAACACAGTAATTTAAAAATTTATCCTACATATCATATATTTAGCAGATTGTCGAGTTTAGATTTCAGAAAAGACGATAATATATTAAGTGTGAATGTTACAGGCATATTAATCTTTATTCACTTATAAAGTGTTTGATCCATCTGAGAATTTTGGCCATCTGTTAAAAGCATTTACTTTATTAGGCCAATGACAGGAAGGATCGGTACCATTACAAGTGAAACAACCGGCATGAATTTTATCAGGATATTTATAGCCGGTGCAGAGGTATCCCTGAATATGCCTCCTATTGTGTTGCCCACTATTGCCGCTTTGTGATTATCAGTCCCTTTCCCTCCCACCTTACCGGTTTCTATATATCTTTTAGCGTTTTCCCAAACCCCACCGGCATTTGACATGAAAATAGAAAGGATAGTCCCCATTACTATTGATCCGATAAGTGTGCTGCCAAGGGCTAAAGGGCCGAGGATAAATCCTGCTGCTAAAGGTGTTATTATTGCGATTAGAACCGGTATCAGCATCTCGTTCAGGGCTGAGGCTGCGGTCAGAGAAACACATGTTTGATTATCACCTTTTACCCCTATTCTCCCTTCAAGAAGCCCGGGGGTTTCTGTGAACTGGCGCCTGATCTCTTTAAATATTGATAGTGCAGTCCTGCTAACCGATGTTATTGTGAGCGCTGCACATATGATCGGCACCAATGCGCCGATAAAGAGCCCTGTAATAACAAGGGGGTTTTTAATGTCGAACACTAGTTCTGAAATTTCGGGGTGTGCTGCCTTTACCGATTGGGCGAATGCAGCAAAAAGGGCAAGGGCGGTCAGTGCTGCTGAAGATGTTGTAAAAACCATTCCATTAGATGATGTACTCTTTCCGGGTGGCTCAAGTTGTTCAATAATACTTCTTGCTAAAGGTTCAAGCCCGGCCATCTCAGAAAAGCGATGTACATTATCAGCTATGGGGCTAAAGCTGTATACTGTCATAGTGATACCTGCGGTAGCGAGCATTCCTACAGCAGAGATAGCTATACCGTATGCCCCTGATGCCATGTATCCTGAAAATGTGGCTGCACAGATATACAATATCGGGGCATATACCCACAGCATACCTGTTGCCAGACCAGCTATTATTACTGGTGCTGAACCAGTTTTACTTTGTCCTGCAATATGCCGGGCCCGATCCCCTGAGGTGTAATATCCGGCTGAGAGCCCTGTTACTATCCCGCATGCCAAACCGGAAAACAATGCCCAGAAGATGCCAAAAGGCATCCTGAAAACTGCTGTCATGACAGCGCTTATAATAACAAATATTCCTGATGTAAAAAATATTGTATATCTGCGTGCCCGGGCAGGGTCTGCGCCCTTTATGATTTTTATTGAAAACACACCTACAATTGAACTCAGCAGGCCCGCCATGACTATCAGTACCGGCATTGCCATATATTTAAGCCTGATGGTGTTTATTGCCTCTTCTTTAACTAAAGATTCTAGGTGAGGGAACCGGGCGATTAGATCTGGAGAAACTGCAAGGGTGGCACCGATAGTAATGGCAGCTATTATTGAAGATATAAATGATTCAAATATATCAGCCCCTATTCCAGAGATATTACCAACGTTGTTTCCGACAATACAGGCAATAACCCCTGGGTTTCTCGGGTTATCACTGGGAATACCTGCCTCGACCCTGCAAGCGATATCAGTGCCGGAGGTCGATGCCCTGGTAAATATACCCCCGCTGAGACGGGCAAAAATAGCTGCTGAACTTGCTCCAAAGGCAAATCCGGCGATACAGCGGATTAGAACAACCTCACTGCCATATATGAAAAACCATATACCTATTCCAAGAAGTCCTAGACCTGTGACTGACAGCCCCATGACTGATCCGGAAAAATATGCAATATTTACAGCCTTTGCATGCCCTGATCTGTATGCTGCTTCAGCTATTCTCGAGTTGCCTTTTTCAGCTGCGGTAATACCTGAGTAACAGGCGATTATTGAGCATAGCGCCCCTGAAACAAAGGCGACAGAAGTCTGCCAGCATGGTAATACAAGCCAGAGGATTATAAAAATCACTGCAATAAAAACAGCGAGAATGGAGTACCCCTTTATCAGAAATGCCATAATACCTTCATGGATCATCTCTTCCAGCTCATGTATCCTGTTATTCCCGTTTGGCTGTTTTTTGACATAGGCATATGTGAACCAAGCTATTATCAGGCTTACAATACCAAAGAATGGGGCTAAACTGGTTAAACCCGGCATTCTGTGATCTCCTCCATGTCAATGGATTTATTTGCATTAATACGGTTCATGGCCGCAATTATTCCATCCGAAAGAAACAGGTCGCAGGCTTTACCCGATAAATCGACCACTTTTTTTAACATTTCGGTCTGGGAGTCGTAAAAGGGAGAAAGTACGAACTCTTCTATTGGCTCCCCCTGTTCAGGTCTTCCTATCCCTATTTTTATCCTGGGAAAGGCTGTTTCTGAAAGATTTTCAATTATAGATTTTATGCCTCTGTGTCCACCTGTGCTGCCATTACTTACCACCTTGATACGCCCGAATGGCAGGTCAAGGTCGTCATGTATTACCAGGATGCGGTCACTTTTTATATGATAATAATCAGCACATGCCTTGACTGATATACCGCTCAGATTCATGTATGTGGTTGGTTTCAGGAGTATCAATTCCTTTCCATATCTTTCCACAACAGTATTTTTTGAATGGAATTTTCGATTTTCCAGCTTTACCCCCATATTCCGGCACATAGTGTCTATAACCATAAAACCTATATTATGCCTGGTATGGGAGTATTTTCTGCCTGGATTGCCTAGACCAACAATCAAGTCCACTTAAAAGTCACTTATTTTTTTTCTGGTTCTTCTGCTTTTGCCTCTTCGCCTTCTTCACCAGGCGCTGCCTTCTCTGCTGCTGCCGGGGCGTTTACAACCGCTACAGTGAGGTGGCCTTCCTGTGTAGAGGTAATGCCTTCAGGGAAAGCAACATCCCTGATATGCAGTGAATCACCAACGCCAAGCCCTGAGACGTCTATCTCTATCTTTTCTATCACCTTGTCAGGAAGACACTTAATTGTCAGTTCACGTCTTACATGCTGAAGAACTCCACCAAGAGCTACACCTGCAGGGGTATTGATCAGTATGACCGGGATATTGAGTATCAATTCCTTGTCCAGTGAAATCTCACAAAAGTCTGCATGGATATATCTCTCCTTGAGAGGATCGGATTGCAGTTCTTTAAGGATTACCAGCTTTGAATCGGTACCTTTTGCAGACTGAATCTGGAGATTAAGAATAATATTTTTACTTGCAGCACTTTTTAAAATTTTGCGAAGCTCACCATCTATAAAGGTGACCATAATGGGTTCGCTTTTTGCGCCATAAAAAATGCCCGGTATATCCATACTTTGTCTCATCTTTTTAGCTGCTTCTTTACCCTTGGTATCACGTTCCTTTACAGCTAACTGGTATTGTGCCATTTTATCCTCCTGTGCAGGGCAAATATGCCCCTAAATATTTATTTCCCGGTTATACGGGCTGTTTATTGACTATAAAGCCAAAAAATTCACAATCATAAAGTCATTAAAAAGCCCCTTTAACTATACAAACAGGGTACTTACTGAATGTGAATAATATATCCTTCTTATTGCCTCACCTATCAATTCCGCTACAGAGAGAGCCACAATTTTTGAACACTTTTGTGATGCCTCACTCAGTGGGATAGTGTTTGTTACCACAAGCTGATTTATATCTGAATTTTCAAGCCTTTCTATTGAAGGCCCGGAAAGAACAGGGTGTGTACAGCATGCAAATATCTCTTTTGTCCCCCTTTTTTTAAGTGCTGCCGCTCCTTGGACAAGTGTGCCTGCGGTGTCGACCATGTCATCAAGAATAATGGCTGTTTTGCCATCAACCTCACCTATTATATTCATTGCCTCTGAAACATTCGGGGCATCTCTTCTTTTATCTATGATGGCAAGCGAAGCCGAGAGACGTTTTGCAAATGCCCTTGCTCTTTCCACACCCCCCGCATCCGGTGAAACGATAACAAGATTGTCACGAAAATGATTATTCATATATTTAATAAGGAGCGGCGCTGCAAAGAGGTTGTCAACAGGGATATTAAAGTAGCCCTGTATCTGCCCGGCATGGAGATCAAGGGATATGACACGGTCTGCCCCTGCGGTTGTAATAAGGTCCGCAACAAGTTTTGCAGATATGGGCACCCTCGGCTTTACCTTGCGGTCCTGTCGTCCGTAACCATAATAGGGGATTACTGCTGTTATACGTTTTGCAGAAGCCCTTTTAAGTGCATCCATGATTATAAGCAGCTGCATCAGGTTATCGTTCACCGGTGTGCAGGTTGACTGAATCACAAATACATCCCTGTTTCTGATGTTTTCATGGATTTCAATCTGTGTTTCACCGTCACTGAATGTTTTTGCTGTAATTTTCCCTGGTTCTATGCCCAGGTAATTACATACCTCCTGAGTTAATACCGGATTGGATGTTCCGCCGAATACCTTCATGATGATCTGCAATACTCCCTTATTAAAAAAAATAAATTTTTTGCTGTCAATGGCTGGGGTGGGAGGATTCGAACCTCCGAATGCGGACTCCAAAGGCCCGTGTCTTACCGCTTGACGACACCCCAATACTTTAATCAGACAGCTTTTTTTATAAATCCTCTTGCCACGCTGATGTGCCTCAGATCATCCGATGCAAACAGTTCCATAGCCATAACAGCCTTTTTACGGGATTTAAACACGCCAAAAACTGAGGGCCCGCTGCCCGACATCATTGCCCCTTCGGCACCTGCATCCATTATTCTTCTTTTAAGCGTAGAAATAAGAGGAAAGCTTGTACAGGTAACCTTTTCGAGGTCGTTTTTTAATATGTCCCTGATGATAATATCACCATTTTTCAAACTTTTTCTTATATAGTCATATTTATTTGATGTCAACTCCATTTTATAGTTCTGATAGACCCATGCAGTTGATACTTCAATCTGAGGTGTGATTATCAGATACCAGTATAGAGGCCAATTTTCTATTGGCTCAAGTATCTCACCAACACCTGTTGCAATAGATGGTACAGCCCTGATAAAGAAGGGCACATCTGCGCCTAGAGATAATGCAAGTTGAAGCAGCTCATTTTCTGTGATCGGTAATGAATAAAGCTCATTAAGGGCAAGAAGGGTGGATGCGGCATCGCTGCTGCCCCCGCCAAGACCTGCTGCCACAGGGATATTCTTATTTAAAGTTATTACAATCCCTTTAATTTCAATATCTGCCATGTCATGAAAGAGTTTTGCGGCCCTGTAAACAAGGTTTGAAGGGTCGTCAGGTACTGAAAATCCTGAGCTTATAAGCGTTATTTTCCCCGAGTCATTGAGTCTTATATTAATATGATCAAACAGCTCTACAGGTATCATCAGTGAAAAAAGGTCATGATATCCGTTAGCCCTTTTACCAGTTATTTCAAGACGGGCATTGATCTTGGCAGGGGCCTTTATGCTGATCGAACTCTCTACCAATTATTTTTATTCCTTCGGGTTGCTTTAATAAAACAGGGCAGAGGGTGAAAAATCTCCTCTGCCCTGTCCGCTTATTTCTGGATATCGCCCCTAATTTAAAGCGGGTGTCAGGAGATAAGCATGGTTAAAACAGGTAATATTTATTTACCTATTTCTTGCTGTTTACCGCCTTTACGTACCTGAGCCTCAGGTCAGTAAGCATACTGTCGATAAATTTCTGTTCTTCACTGTCAAGGTTTCCTTTGCTCTTATCCTTGAGCATGGAGATAATATCGATTGAATGCTTTGCCATGGGGAGGTCTTCTCTTTTTTCTCCTGTCTGAGGGTCAGCAATCTCTCCCAGGGCCAGAAGGGCTGATGAACTCAGACTGAAAATCAAAGAGTTAAAATTGACCTCCGGCAGGGGAGGGGCCTTGTGTTCCTCTTTTGGCTTTTTCTCCTCTTTTGTTTCTGATGCTGGCTTTTCCGCCTGTTTTGTCTCCTTTAAATCATCCTCTTCTCCAAAGGATCTCCTGTCCTTTACTGTAAATCCCTTGCCCTCTGTTTCCATTTTCATGCTCCTTTTATAATTCTATTTTTTTAACTGAGAATACGTTTTCCAGATTGCCTAATTTATTCAACATACTGTCATTAATTGAAGCATTGGTGGCCAGCAGTATTATGTTCCTGTTGTTCTTTTTATCCTGCGACACAGCCATTCTCTCTATATTTATGCCGTCATTACCCAGTGTGGTGGCGATCCTGCCTATTATGCCAGGGACATCAAGATTATGGAGAAGGAGGTTATGACCCTCAGGTATTGCCTCAAGATAAAAATCATTTATGCGAAGTATCCTTGGCATTGTGTTGCCGAAGATTGTCCCCGAAATAACATTTTCGCCCTCACGGTATTTAACCTTTATGTAGATCAGGCTTGCAAAGTCATCAGAGGTATTTGATTTGGACTCTACGACCTTTATCCCTCTGTTTTTGGCAATAAATGATGCATTGATAAAATTAACACCATCCTTCAATATTGGGGTCAAAAGCCCCTTGAGGGCCGCAGAGGTAAGGGGTTTTACATCATATTCAGCTACCTTGCCTGAATAGTTGATATGCACCTCATCTATACTGCTGTCTGCAAGCTGTGTATGGAATATCCCCATCTTTTCCACGAGGGTGGCATAGGGCTTAAGAATAGACATAAGTTCGGCGCTGACACTGGGTACATTGACGGCATTTTTTACTGTACCGTTAAGGAGAAAGTCCACGATCTGCTCTGCGACATCCTTTGCCACATTTTCCTGTGCCTCAAATGTTGATGCCCCGAGGTGAGGGGTACATATGAAATTCGATATCTCCATAAGAGGGATCATTCCCGGGGGCTCTTTTTCAAAGACATCAACCGCTGCCCCACCTAAATAACCTGATTTCAGGGCCTCATAAAGGTCTTTTTCATTGACAATACCGCCTCTTGCGCAATTGATGATCATGGCACCCTTTTTCATCTTTGCGATGGTATCCTTATTTATAAGGTTTGTGGTCTCTGCGGTTTTTGGTGTGTGAACTGTAATAAAATCAGACCTTTTAAGGAGTTCATCCAGGGATACCGGCTCTATGGAGAGTTTTTCCGCTATCTCGGCTTTGAGATACGGGTCATAAACGATTACCTTCATCTTCATGCCCAGCGCCCTGTCTGCAACGATCTGACCTATGTGGCCTGCGCCAACCAGCCCCAGGGTTTTATTGAACAGCTCCCTTCCTTCAAGTTTGTTTTTTTCCCATTTTCCAGCCTTGAGTGATGCGGTTGCCTGTGGGATGTTCCTTGAAAGTGACATAATCATGGACATGGTGTGTTCAGCGGTTGTGATGGTGTTGCCGTCAGGCGTATTCATAACGACTATACCCTTGCGGCTTGCAGCCGGGATGTCTACATTATCAAGGCCGATCCCTGCTCTGCCTATCACCTTTAGGTTTGTTGCCGCATCGATAATTTCCGCAGTAACATTTGTTGCGCTTCTTATGGCCAGCCCGTCATACTGCCCTATTATCTTTTTAAGTTCCTCCGAGGGAAGGCCTGTCTTGTACTCAAGCTCAATGCCGTCCGCCTCTTTGAAAATTTTTAACCCCACCTCTGAAAGTGTATCGCTTACTAAAACCTTCATTTTTATCTCTCCTTATTCCAGATTATGCATAAGATCAGGACCATGCTGATCTGTAATCTTAAAAATCTGATTCTTAATCCCGTTAAGGGAGTGAAAATATCTCCGTTCAAAGGTTAAGTCAGATAGTAAGTAGGCGGTTAAGCTAACATAAGCGATTGAATTGTCAATATTAAATTTTGGTTTATGCATGCTTGTTTTCATTCTCTTTATCTGATACTCTGCAACCATTACATGGAAAAGGAATCAGATATGGGTATTATTGAAGTAGATATGTTTTCAAAGGATGTTGATGACCCCCAGCACCCGGTAGCAGAGAGCTTTCGTGAACTGCTGACTGAGGTAGCAGAGCAGTACTGCTGCAACCTGGAATCCTTTGAGGTGAAGAGGGGAGTTGTATCCTTTTCCTTTGACAGTGATGAACTCATGGCAGATATTATTGATATCCTGCATATAGGTGATTGACCATATCTATTCTTTATGTCTCGATCACCTCTTTTACCTTGACTGCAAAGGCTTCCAGTGAAAAGGGTTTTGCTATGTAGTTTATGCCCTCATCCAAAACTCCCCTGTGGATGATAACATTCGCTGTATAGCCGGACATGAAAAGCACCTTGAGACGGGCATCTCGTTTACACAGTTCATTTGCCAGTTCGCGTCCGTTCATCTCTGGCAGCACTGTATCTGTAATCAGCAGATCAATCTTCCCTTTGTACCCTTCTGCAAGGATTACAGCCTTTTTAGGGGTTGAGGCTGATAAAACATTATATTCTAGTTTTTCAAGTATCATCTCAATAAGTTCCAGTATGGCATCATCATCCTCAACAACCATTATTGTCTGACCCTGGCCAGAAGATGGGGTTGTTACCTTTTTTGCAACAGGAATGACAGGCTGGCCGCTTTCTTCTTTAGGGAGATATATTCTAAAGGTGGAGCCTTTACCCGGTTCACTGTAGACATTTATAAAGCCATTGTTCTGCTTGACAATCCCATATATGGTCGAAAGGCCGAGCCCGGTTCCCTTTCCGATATCCTTTGTTGTGAAAAAGGGTTCAAAGATTTTTTCCTGCTGTTCGACAGTCATCCCGATTCCATCATCACTCACAGCAAACATTGCATATTCACCGCTCTTAAATCCAAGATGGTTAGAGCAGTAATCTTCATCAAATACTATATTTGCTGTTTCGACAGTAACTTTTCCTACATTTTCTATTGCACCCCGCGCATTAACGCACAGGTTTATCAGTATCTGATCAAGCTGAGCAGGGTCAATTTTAACCGGCCAGGTCTCTTTTGCGGGCATCCAGGCAAGATCAATATCTTCACCTATCAGCCGTTTAATCATGGAAAGCATGCCTTCTATGGTTTTATTAAGGTCTAGCACCTTTGGCGCGATGGGCTGTTTCCTTGCAAAGGCAAGCAGCTGTTTTGTGATATCTGCTGCCCGTTTTGAGGCATCCAGGATGTGATTAATATACCCGTGTAAAGGGTCGTCCGGTTTAACTGCTGTCAGGGCCAGTTCAGCATAACCCATTATTACACTTGAAACATTGTTATAGTCATGTGCGACGCCACCAGCCAGGTTCCCTATGGCCTCCATCTTCTGGGCCTGCTGAAGCTGTTTATGGAGCTTCTCTTTTTCCTGCTCCGCATTTTTCCTGTCACTGATATCGATCCATGTCCCGAGTGAATAAACCAG
>JAAZBV010000143.1 GCA_012513605.1 Desulfatiglans sp.
GCTCCGCTGGAAAGATCGTTGAAGGATGATTGCACTTTATCATATCCAGCGGTTCATTCAATAATTTTTCAATACCTTTAGTACTTTTTCGACAGCTTCAACGTCCAACTTTGAATGAAAGGCAAAAAGAAAAAGATTAACCGCTAAGACGCGAAGAACGCAAAGAAATTCAAAAGCTATTTGTTGTTAAAAAAACTCAGCGTTCTTGGCGTCTTTGCGGTGAAATAGTTTTTGGAGAAATTTTTGGATCGAAAAATAGAAAAAAAGTGGCTCCCCCTGAAAAAGGTTATCCCGATTATCATGATATGCCTCCTTATCATTTTTCTGGGCTTTCAGGTAATATCTCGATCAGGCACAACAAGGCTCAGGGTTGATCCAAGCAGGATTACCATGTCAGAGGTAAAGTATGGGGAGTTCCAGGAGTATTATCCATTTGATGGTACAGTAATCCCTTTAACCTCAGTATATCTTGATGTGGAGCAGGGAGGCCGTGTAGAAGAGATTTTTGTAGAGGGGGGTAAACCCATTCAAAAGGGTGACCTTATATTGCGGTTTTCCAATACAACCCTTCAGACGAATCTCATAAACACTGAGAACAGCCTGCTTGAAAACCTGGATCGGCAGCGAAACACCCAGCTTCAACTTGCAAAGGATAAACTTACCAGAAAGGAAGCGCTGCTGAACCTCACCTATGAGACCATTAAGCTGGAAAAGCAGTACAAACGCTATAGTGTCCTGAATGTGGAAAAAATAGGTATCTCAGAAGAGGATTATGAGACCCTTTCTGATCAGCTCGAATATAAAAAGGCACAAATGGAGTTTCAGAAAGAGCGTAATAAACAGGAGGATCTTATCGGTGATGAACAACTGGCACAGGCTAAAAAGGCCATAGAGCGTATAAACCTGAGTCTTGATCTCCTTACAAAACAGATAGAAAGCCTGAATGTAAAGGCCCCAATATCCGGGTATCTTTCAAGCATTAGCGCTGAGATCGGGCAAAATATTATCCCTGGCCAGCGCATAGGCCAGATAGATATCCTTGATAAATTTAAGATCAGGGCAGGGGTGGATCAGTATTATAATTCGAAAGTGACAGTAGGGGTAAAAGGCAGGTTTACCCTTGATAATAAAAGTTATGGGGTAGAAGTGACAAAGATATATCCCGAAGTAATAAATAATCTGTTTACAGTAGATATGGCCTTTTCAGGTGAAGTCCCGGATGGCATCAAACGTGGACAAACCCTTACAGTGGAATTAAGCTTCGGTGAACCTGGGCAAAGTCTTATGGTTAATAAGGGAGGTTTTTATCAGCAGACAGGCGGCCGCTGGGTATACATGATATCCGGGGATGGGAGATCAGCCTATAGAGCGGATATTCGCCTTGGCCGCCAGAACCCGCGGTATTTTGAGGTTTTAGAAGGATTAAAAGCAGGGGATATGGTAATTACGTCAGGTTATGATACGTTCAAGGAAGCGGATGAGTTGGTGTTTGAGGATGCGGTAAAACTAAAAGAATGAACGTTCAACATTCAACATCGAACGCCCAACTTTGAATGAAAGGCATAAAAGAAAGGGTTCAAGGAGTCAAGGGTTCGAGGGGTCGAGGGAAAATATAAAGGCAAAGACTGGATTCCGGATCAGGTCCGGAATGACAGACTAAAACATAAATGCCTAATCGTCATTCCCCGGCTTGACCGGGGAATCCAGAGTCTTTAATAAATTATTGGACGTTGAAAGTTGAAAGTTTCCCGCTGTAGCGGGATTGGAAGTTCATATTTATATATAGGAGTTTCCCATGTTTCTAAGCTTCATAAAGATTACACTTCGCATACTTTATCGTGAAAAGGTATATGCAATTATTAATATTGCAGGGCTTTCCATAGCCATTGCATGTTGTCTAATCCTGGGGATGTGGCTTCGCAGTGAACTTACATATGACCAGCATCATAAAAATCACAGACAAATTTACAGGGTGGAAAGTGATTATGTGTTTGATGGCAGCTCAACCCGAACAGCAGTGACCTCACGGTACCTGGGCCCTATGCTTGCCGAAGAATACCCTGAGGTCAGAGGATTTGTGAGATTTAGAAAGTTTCCCGGTTTTAAACTTTTAATGCGTCATGAAGAAAAGGCATATTTCTGGGGAACTGTTTTTGTTGCCAGCGACAATGTATTTGATGCCTTTACTCATAATATTATCTATGGCGATCCAAAGACCGCCCTTGTAGATCCTGCTTCTATGGCGGTGAGTGAAACATTTTCCAGAATGTATTTCGGAGATACTAATCCCATAGGAAAAACAATTGAAAGTAATGGGAAGATAAGAAAAATTACGCTAGTTTTTGCCGATCTGCCGGAAAACTCTCACCTGAGGTATGATGCACTTTTTTCATTTAACGATAAGGAATTTGCCGGAGATGACACTGTTACTGCCCGTCAAAATGGATTATGGAATCCAAATGACTATACTTATTTATTAATGTCCGAAGATTATAATATTCGTGATTTCAAATCTATATCAGATGCCTTTTTTAAGAAGCACATGGCAGAAATTGGAAAAACCTTTAATGGAACATGGAACGGCTGGCTGCAGCCTCTGAAAGACATTCATTTCAATTCCAGATTATTATATGACGAGCCCGCCGGAAACAGGATTTATGTTTATGGTTTTTTAGCAGTTGCTGTTTTTATCCTGCTGGTTGCCTGCATTAATTATATGAACCTGGCAACAGCCAGGGCGGCAAAAAGGGCCAAAGAAGTGGGAATACAAAAGATTCTCGGTTCCGGAAGATCACGCCTTATGTTCCAGTTTGTAGGGGAGTCACTGTTTTTCTCAATTATCTCACTATTTTTAGGCCTGGTTCTGATTGAAGTTGCTTTAAAGCTGATACCCTTAAATCAGCTAATGGGTAAAAATATATCGTTGAATCTCAGCAGCGATCCTTTGCTGTTAATATCCATAATTGCCTTTGGCCTCATCCTTGGTTTGTTATCGGGATTGTATCCCGCCATTCATCTTTCGGCGATGAAACCTTTAACTGTTCTTATAGGACGGCATAAGACAGGAAAAGGAAGTTCATTTTTGCGCCAGTTGCTTGTACTGGTTCAATTCATTGTTTCTGTTTCTGTTATTGCATGTACGCTGCTCATGGCTATACAGATGCAATATGTTTCCAGTAAATCGTTGGGTTTTAATAAAGAGAATCGATTAATAGTTACCCTGCGGGGCGCTGACCTGGTAGAGAATATGCCAACTGTAAAAAAGGAGTTGATAAATAACCACAATGTGCTCGGAATGGCCTTTTCTACCCATAAGATCAATAATACTCCCATAGCTTATTTAAACATAAAAAATAATGACAATGTCACTAAAACATTATCCGCTAATATTATGGCTGTGAGTCAGAATTTTGTAGATGTAATAGGAATGGAACTCATAGCAGGAAGAGATTTTTCAAAGGAACAAATAACCGATAAAAAAATTTCATTCATTATCAGTGAGACAGTTGCCAAAAACATGAAGTGGGAACAGCCGCTTGGAAAAAGTATTGAGTATGGCGAAGCAGACGCAAAAGTAATTGGAGTTGTGAAGGATTTTCATCACGAAAGCCTCAAAAGTAAAATTCAGCCTTTTGTTTTAAGGATGTTTTCCGGTGTTGAGCAGGACAAGGTAGGAAACCAGGCCCGTGAAACCATGATTTATTATCTCTACATTAATATCAGAGGAAATGAGATCGCCCAGACACTGGATTTTATTAAAACAAAGTTTGAAGAATTTGATCCTGAACACCCTTTTGAATTTGAATTTCTTGATGATACTCTGAATAAGATGTATTTGTCAGAAACCAATCTTATGGGCCTGATAGGTATCTTTGCAGGTGTCTGTATATTCATTTCCTGTCTAGGACTGTTTGGTCTTGCTGCTTTTACAACAGAACTGCGAACAAAAGAAATCGGAATAAGAAAAGTATTGGGCGCTTCTACCTGGAAAATAATATTAATGCTGGCTAGCCGGATTTTACTGCTTGTTTTAGGTGGTTCCCTAATTGCATCTTTAATTGCCTATTATGCAATGGATGAATGGCTGGCTGATTTTGCCTACAGGATAAGTATAAATCAGGCTATATGGGTGTTTTTTATAGCTGCTGCAGTGGCTGCCTGCGTAGCTTTTATGACTATTGTTTTACAGTCATTGAAGACAGCACAGGCAAATCCGGTGGAGGCGCTGCGACATGAATAGAAAAGACGAACTTCCAACATTCAACATCGAACGTTCAATGATGAATGAAAGGCATAAAAGAAAAGACTGGATTCCGGATCGAGTCCGGAATGACAGACTAAAACATAAATGCCTAACCGTCATTCCCGCGAAAGCGCATTGGCGTCAAGCTAAAATCTATTGAAATGACAGGATAAATTTTAATGTTAAGGATTGATCGTACATACAATATATTTTGTTGTCCATATAAAATATCCACTGAAAGAGGATATCAAATATTA
>JAAZBV010000144.1 GCA_012513605.1 Desulfatiglans sp.
GGAATAGTTATCGTCTTAGAAAGAATAATGAAAAGGAGGCAATAAAATCAGATCAAATTGAAATGTAAAGTGGCTCAGTTTTCACGACCGAAAATGGCTCACTTTTTAACGACCATTGACAATAGGTGCGTTTCAGGCTGCGAGCGCAGCGGTGGAGATGAGCCCGCCATACGGATGGGACACAAATTCTGTGATCTTGACTGCAGCAGACTGGGAGGAGAGGACAGATAAAAATGAAACACTCATGTCGCATCAGGCAAGCATGGCCTTTTACACCATGTTTCTTGATTACCCCGCATTATTCAAGGACCTGAACCGCCATTACCCTGCGGATACACCTGTCGCGGTTGTGTGTAATGCCGGAGACCTTGATAAACAGAAGATAATCCGCTCTACTGTGGGGAAATTCCTTGATGAGGTAAAATATATAGGGCTTCCGGTTCATATGCTCTTTGTGGGCAAATTTTTAACAGCAGGTCAGGCCAGGAAAGAAGCCCTGATGAATGTGCTTGAAACCCATCCATAAGCATCTCATAAAATGTAAAAGGCCGGGGGAGCAACTCCCCCGGCCTTTTATGTCGGAATCGGGAAGAAATAGAAAAGTAATATGTCTGCAAAATAATGGGTTTTTTCTCTTATGTCAAGAATAATATATGTTATTTTTGAAATAATTAATTAATTTTTGCTACTGTAATAAAATCAAATAGTTACTTAAGTAACCAGGACTGAACCATTAAAAATAAAATCCATTCCAAAATTACAGAGATGCATTCAAAATGGAAAAGGCCGGGAGAGCAACTCTCCTGGCCTTTTCCGGCGGATACGGAAGAAATAGAAAGATATGGTTAAAGTTAATACTTAATCCCTTCGGTTATGTCAAGAATAATATATGCATATATGACGTTTATTGACAGTAAATAATATTTATACTATACATTTTGAAAATACATAAAATATCTAAATGAATATCCCGGCTTGTCTGGCTGCAGGAGGAAACATATGAATGATTTAAGAAAGAAAAGTACTTTTGATGTCGATTATTTACAGGAAGATGATACTTCAGCCATAATTGCAAAGGCCGCATCAGGAAATGGTATCAGGTTAACAGGCATGCCTGATGGCGGGACCGGATTTTTTTCATCAGGCGCAGGTGTGCTTAAGGTAAACAAAGAGGCCCTCCTTAAAATTAATTCCATTGTTGGTATATTTTTCTCTACAATACATGGGAATCATGCTGTTACCGATGAAACACCTGTTGGCGAAATCAGAACGATCTCATTTGAAACACATGAAAAGAATATCAGAGAGGCGGAAAAGATATGCAAGGAATCTTCTCCGGTGATTGAAATAAAGCCACTCAGAAGCCTGAAGGTTGGGATTATAACAACCGGGACTGAAATATACAGCGGAAGGATAAAGGATAAATTCGGGCTGATATTGAAAGAGAAATTCGCAAGGCTTAACTGTGAGGTTATAAAACAGGTATTTGTGCCTGACGATGTTGAAAAGACAGTCGCCTCTATTCATGAACTTGTTTCCGAAGGTGCTGACCTTGTTGCGCTCACCGGAGGGATGTCAGTTGATCCAGATGATCTTACCCCTTTAAGCATAAGGAAGACCGGGGCCAAAATTGTAACATACGGGGTTCCTATATATCCAGGGGGAATGTTTCTTCTTGCATACCTGGGTGATGTACCTGTTCTGGGTCTCCCTGGTTGTGTTATGTATCACCGAGCAAGTATTTTTGATCTTGTGCTACCATTGATAATAGCCGGTGAAACAGTTACCAGGGAGTATGTGTTATCACTTGGACATGGCGGTTTATGTGCAAGATGTGAAGAATGCCGTTATCCTGTGTGCGGGTTTGGGAAGCAGTAAAATGTAAATGGAAAGGCCGGGGGAGCATCTCCTCCGGCCTTTCTGGCTAAATCCAAAAAACCCAATGAGTAGGGTATAGTAAAAAATTTAACTTATGTCAATAATAATATATGCTAAAAATGAAATAACTAAATATCAGTCAAAAATTTATTCATCTTCCAATGATAAATTCCCTGTAGAAACAGCAACCCCCTTTATCAGGGCATAAACCTGCTGTCCCGGTTTAAGCCCGAGGGACTCCCTTGCTGCACGGGTTATCCTTGCTGTTATCATGCAGCCTATATCAAGGCGTATATCAACCATCATCTCATCTCTTTCTATTATTTCATCTACCCTGGCCGGAAGAATATTCTGAAAACTTGTATTTGAAGGTTGGTCAAGGGAGATTGCCACATTCCTGGCCTTGATCAGGACAATAATTTTTGACCCTTTTTTAAAATTCAAGGGGGGCACATGAAGCAACCCACCATTAAAACGAAGGTGAGTAAGATACTGGCTGTGTTCTTCAATCGCCGTAGAAATAAGAGCCCCGTAATTTGAGGAGCCAAGGAACTGCTGCATGTCAGGCCGGCCTAACACCTCACCAGCGTCACCAAAGGAGATCACACCCCCGGCCTTGAGTATAACAACCGTATCTGCCAGGTTTAGCACCTCATTAAGAGAGTGGCTGACATAAAGGATAGGTATCTTAAACTCGCTTGTGAGTTTCCCGATAAAGGGCAGCACATCGGATTTCCTCGCCTCATCCAGTGAAGAAAGCGGTTCATCCATCAGGAGAAATGTGGGGCTGGTGAGAAGCGCCCTGCCTATGGCTACACGCTGCTTTTCACCACCGGAGAGATTTGAAGGCATCCTTTTTAAGAGATGTCCAATACCCAATAGATCAACAACCTGGTCAACAGTAATAAATCTATCATTCTTAGGTATAAGATTCATCCCGTAAGTGAGATTATGCCTTACCGAAAGATGAGGGAACAGGCGGCCATCCTGGAAGATATAGCCTATATGCCTTTTTTCCGGGGGGATATTGCAACCGGTTTTTGAGTCAAACAGGGTGCGCCCGTTTACTATTATATGACCCTCATCAGGACGCCTGAGCCCGGCAACCATGTTAATTATAGAGGTCTTTCCTGCCCCTGATTCCCCGATAATGGCAGTAACACCTGCCTGATGGAACGCGAATGAGGCGTCAATCTGGAACTGACCATTTCTTTTTTTTATACTTAGGTTTATCATAGACTAACCCCTGATGCGTCCAGAAAAATGCCGGGTCATAAACTCAGATACCATCAGGGCAGCCATGGCAATAATTATAGATATTATACACAGGCGGATAGCAGGTAACTCACCGCCTGGCATCTGCGTCATGGTATAAAGGGCCAGAGGCAGGGTCTGTGTCTCTCCCCTGATGTTGGAGACAAAGGTTATAGTGGCGCCAAACTCCCCAAGGCTCCTTGCAAAAGAGAGTATTAAACCGGTTATAATACCGGGTATGATCAACGGCAGGGTGATAGTAAAAAATACCCTGAATGGCCCGGCCCCCAGCGTGTGTGCCGCCTGCTCAAGCCCCTTGTCTACATTTTCAAGAGAAATACGAATGGCCCTCACCATAAGCGGAAATGCCATTATACCGGCTGCTACGGCTGCGCCCTTCCATGTAAAAGCAATGGTGATGCCAAGGTATTCATAAAGCCATGCACCTATCAGACCCCTGCGCCCGAGCAGGATTAAGAGGAGATACCCGATAACCACCGGAGGTAGAACCAGCGGCAGATGAATAAGGCCATCCACAATGGATTTACCGGGAAAAGAAAAACGCGATAAAAGCCATGCCACTGCAATACCGAAAGGGAGACCACCTGCTACTGCCCACAATGAAACAAGAAGGCTTAAACGGATGGCCTCAAGCTCAAGTGGTGTTAAACTTAAAAAAGTCATAATAACCTGATTACACTACTTAACAATAAAACCATATTTTGTAAAAATATCCTTTGCCTCGGGGCTTTTAAGCATCTCTAGAAATTTAATTGCTGCCGCGCTTTTTTTGCCAGCAATAATGGCTACAGAAAAGGTTATTGGCTTATGGCTTTCCTCAGGGAATACCCCTACAACTTTAACCTTGTCTGATATCTTTACATCAGAGGCATAAACTATACCAAGGGGTGCCTCGCCACGTTCAACCAGGGCCAGCCCAGCCCGTACATCCTTTGCCCTGGCTATCCTGTTTTCAAGACCCTGCCACATGCCTAAGTTTATAAGTGCCTCCTTAGCATATTTACCTATAGGGACATGATCAGGATCACCTGTAGAAAGAAGACCATCACCCAGATATTTTCCAAGATCCTGGCCTTTCACCAGATCAATATGGTCTATAGGGGTTGTTACCGGGGCAATGAGCATCAGGATATTTTTTAAAAAATCAAACCTGGTGCCAGGCTCAAGCAATTTTCTTGTATCAAGATAATCCATCCACTCTGAATTTGCAGAAATAAATATATCAGCGGGTGCCCCCTGTTCAATCTGTTTTGCCAGTGTTGATGCTGATGCAAATGATAAAATGGCCTTCCCCATTTTATGATTTTCAAACAGTTCTCCCACATCTGTCATGGCATTGGTTGTTGAGGCAGCAGCAAATATTGTTACCTTTTGCTCACCCTGTGCTGCAAAGGTAACAGTGGAGATACCAACAAGCCAAATCAGCAGACACTTGATGGTAATAAAAAAATTCATTCCCTTTCTATAGCCCATATCCTGCTCCTTTTTTTCTCTTCTATATACTGTCTTTTATATAGTATTATTTATTTGACCAATTCTTTTTGACAACATATGATTCCTGATAAGAAAACTACTATTGTATTATTTAACTGTCAATTATATTTTAAAATGGCACATGCAATAAAAACAGCTAAAGGTTTTCAACAACATAACCTTTTCACCATGCCAAAAAGGCATATGACAGGGAGTTTATATGACTCAGCAGGGTAATACGATTATTTGCAACCTCAGGCAGTACCGGGTTAAAAAAAAGCTCTCACAGGATGAACTTGCAAAGATAATAGGCATAAAACGTCAGGCCATCTATGATATTGAATCAGGGCGTTATCTGCCAAATACAGCCATTGCCCTTCAACTGGCCCGTTTATTCGGGTGCAGTGTTGAAGACCTTTTTATAATGGATGAACCGGTGGAAGCCCAGCCGGTGCATGTAATAAATGGTGATAATACCCCTTCAACCAGGCTCTCCCTTGCAAAGGTCCGTGACCGGCTGGTTGGCATCCCGCTCAAGGGTGCAAGGGCCACCTCCTTTGGCCTGAAAGCAGCAGACGGCCTTCTGGATAATGGCGGTGAAAAGACACAGATACTTCTTCCTGAACACCTGCTGAACAATACCATTATACTTATGGGGTGCGACCCTGCATTTGAGATCCTTGCAAATCATATCTCACGTATAGCGCCTGACTTTCGTGTCCACTGCCTGTTTGCATCAAGCCATGCCTCTTTAAACGGCCTTGCAGAGGGTCATGCCCATGTGGCTGGGACTCATCTGCATAATACAGGTGATGCTGAGGCCAATGTAGCCATTACCAATGAGAAACTGGGGCAAATGAAATGCCATATCTTTGGATTTTCATTTATGGAAGAGGGGCTGATCGTGGCACGTAACAATCCCCTTGGCATTCGTAATGTGGCTGACCTGGCTCAACCTATGGTGCGGTTTGTAAACCGGGAGCAGGGGGCCGCATTAAGGGTTCTGCTTGATGACGAATTAAAAAAGGCAGGGATACCCGGAACTGCTATAAACGGGTATCAGAATGAGGTAACATCACACCGGGATGGCGCAAGTAAGGTGGCCTGCAACGTAGTAGATGCGGCCCTTGGCCTCAGGGCGGTTGCCGATTCCTATGACCTTGGGTTTGTTCCGATCATATCTGTCCGCTGCGACCTTGTTATCCCTGATGACATGATGAACCACCCCACAATAAAAATACTTACCAATGCCCTGCAATCACAGATATTAAGGAAAGAGATAGATGCCATTCCCGGTTATGACGGCTCTGCAATGGGTAAAATCATCAACTGACACTTATCCTGCCCCGCTATCCTTTAGCGGGGTTATCCATTCATATATATATTCACTTTGTAAAAATCTTTTTCGGATCAATCACTATCCGGCCTTTTAATCAGAAAATGTTCAAAGCTATTTAAAACACCCTGAAATTTTTTTACAAAATTGGCTTGACTATCTGAAATCTGTTATGTTATTTCTGGCATATAACGTGTTAAGCGTACAAATTAAGTTTATAAAATAAGTAATAGCCATTAATATCCCTTCCCGGAAAAAGGTTTTTCTTATTTAAAACCACACAATTGATTCGCGGATACACGGTAAAATGAAACCGGCCAATGGCATCATAGGGCCTGAAAATGGATATTTTTTAAAAAAGAGATGTATTGAAATCAATAGGGAGGAGTTTTAAATGGAATTCAGATACAGGAAATTAGTAAAAATTAGCGTGATTCTTACATCCCTTGCCCTTGCGCCATATGCAGTGGCAGGTGATGATGAGGAAAAAGAGGAAAAGGCATCAAAAAAACAGACTGCACAGGCACAGCAGGTAGAACCGATGACTGTGGTTGATAAACCGGTCTCCATGCGGGAGGACCTTGATCCATCCAGTATTACAAATATTTACAGGATTGAAAAAAGTGCCCAGTTTGGGACAGAGGTCTTTACGGAAGAAGATATCAAAAATCTGCAACCGAGCAACTTTTTTGATCTGGTAGAAAATGCAGTCGGTATAAATGTCACTTATCAGGGCCGTAAACAGCCCTTTTTTGTGTCACAGCGCGGGGGAGGTAATTTCACCTATATTATTGACGGCGCTGTCCTTCCTTCAAGCATTAACCGTATCCTGTACAAATTCCCGGTCTCTGCCATAGAAGAAATGCAGGTCGTACGCGGGTCAACATCCCTTTCACTTGGCCCATCCATTCCAATCGGTTCATCAAATTCCGGTTCAGGGATCAACACAGGTTATATTATCATCAGGACAAAACAGCCTAAAAAGACAGAAGCCATCCTGAGTGGTTCTATTGAAAAATCGGTTGGTGACCAGCCTACAGCAACCTCTGAAAGCCTGTATTTAGGTACAAGGCATGAATGGGAATCAGGTGTCAATTTATACGGAGGGGTATTTGGCGCTGCATCAGACCGCCCGAGTAAAACACTCTGGTTTGACGGTAGAAAATCCAAGGGCGGAATGGTCAATATGGGTTTAAATATCGGAAAATTCAACATCAACACAATGGCTTACAAGGATTCCGGAGACTTTGAAATGCAGCGCGGGGTCACGTTTGACGGAACCATAGATAATGCCAAGTGGTATTATGACCCACTGAAATCGGAAGTGTTTTCAACCGATATGGGAGTGCAATGGACACCAAACCAGACCACCATTATTAATTTATTCCAGACAAAATTTGAGCAATTGGAACATAACGGAAGCTTCATCAACTCAACCATGAGAGAATCCACATACGACGAAGAGACAAAGGGAATGGGTATCCGCCATAATGCGATTTTTGGAAATACCCTGTTTCAGGCCGGGGGCCAAATATCTAAGAGCAATGGGGTAAGCGCAGGTTCCAAGTGGAGCAGTTATGACACCAGGGTTACAGGTTTTTCCACATCTCTGGAACAGAAATTTTACGATGGAAACCTTACCCTGGATGCAGGATATCGCCAGGATAAAAAACACATAGATGAATCAGGTAGCGAAGATGTGAACGAAGATTTAGACATGGCACCTTCCAAGGTTTATGCGCTGGGTGCTTTTTGGAAGATTACAGACACCTACACCATGAACGGTCGCTATTACAAGGGTAAACAGGGCACAGTAGGTGATTTTGACATGAGGCTCGAAGGTGATGCAACACCCCATCCGGAAAATCAGGAACGTATTGAACTCTCTGTCTCGGCAGAATATGCATCATATTTCAGACCGTCTCTTACATGGTACGATATCGATATAAAAAATAAAAAATCATCAACATCCAACACTTATGATCTAAATGGCTCTACCTATTACTATTACAGCGAGTCCGATGAGCTTAGAAGAGGTCTTGAGGTGATGATCCAGGGGACAGTACTTAAAAATACAACCTATAAGGCAAGCTGGACTCGTACCCTTGATAATGAATCGAAAAGTGAAGGCATTACAACCGATTCTATAGGTAAAAGCAACCCGGAAGACCTCTATACCTTTGCCCTTACCCATAAATGGGATCAATACAAGGCGAATGTATCAATAAGGAAGGTTGACGAATGGCAGAACTCAAGCAGCCCAATGGGAACCGCACAGTACGGCGGACTCGGTGGATACACAAGGATAGATGCCAATATCAGCAGGGATTTCGTTTTCAATAATATTGTCCTCAATACTACCCTGTTCGGTCGAAATATTGGAAATGAACACTACTCAACCAGATATGTTACGGGTTATTACCCTGACCGTGGACGCACAATCGGTATAGAATTGTCTTTTATTTACTAGAGTAATCATGAGCCGCAACCAAGGTTGATCCGGTTACGGCTCAATAGATCTGGAGGAAATCAAATATGTCTATCTTACAAAGTATAATACTGGTCTCAGTTCAGGTATAAATATTTTTCTATCTAATTAGGATGCAGAGGTAACACACAATGAAGGAAATATACTCAAATCATATAAGCCTGATATCAGGGATAGGAGAATTGCCCCTGATATTACTCACTATTTCTATCATGCTGATTGTTTTATTCAGTTTACCTGTGGGGATTGCGTCAGCCCGCGAGATAGTCGATATGGCAGGCCGCAAAGTTACTATCCCCGATTCAATTAAAAAGGCTTATGTGCCATCGGCTTATGGTTCTTATCTGGTCTATTCGATTGATCCCTCTATTCTCGTAACCTTCAAGGGCTTTAACGGTGATGACAAACGATATATGAGTAAGGCCCTTGATGTTATTCCTGAGTCAGATGATAAATCCGGCAAGAATAAGGAGCAGAATTTAAAAAATATCCTGGAGGCGAAACCTGATCTGGTAATTATGTGGACGACTAAAAAACCCTCCCCTACACAACCGGGAAGAATGGCTGAGACATTGCATCAGCTTAACCTCCCGGTTGTGTATGCTGTTGCAGAAACCTTCAATGATTATCCGGATATCTATCTGTTTCTGGGGAATGTGCTTGGGAGAGAGGAGCGGGCAAAAAAACTGAGCGACTATTTCAGAAAGATATTAACTGATATCAGAAATGTTGTTGATAAAACCTCTCAGCGAAAAAGGGCGACAGTCTATTACGCAGAAAAGGATGATGGCCTGAGCACGGAATGCGATGACTCCATCCATGTGGAAATGCTCAGGTACACCGGTGATACGAATATCCACCGCTGTCATACATCAAGCCACATGGGATTTGAAAAGATGACCCTTGAGCAGATAGGTAAATATGACCCGGATTTTATCATTGCCCAGAGCAGGGAATTTTATAACAGGGTTGTAAAAGAAAAAGACCCGGCGTGGCAGGAGGTCAGGGCAGTCAGGGAAGGGAAGGTTCATCTGATTCCAAAGTCACCATTCAACTGGTTTGACAGACCGCCGTCATTTATGAGGCTCATGGGGTTAAAGTGGCTGACCAACATGCTTTACCCTGATGAATACAAGATAGACATCATAAAGGATTCAAAAGAGTTCTATAGCCTCTTTCTGGGTGTGGATTTATCGGATGATGAGATGAAGGGGATAATATACTGACAACATCAGCCCTTATAAACATGCGATGAGGAGGTCAGAAACCCTGACATTGTTTATCATAATTTCCTGCCTCCTCTTAGTTTGATTAAAAAAAGGATTACAACGGGCGTGTATTTAAAAATCTTAGACAAAAAAGCTTAGGGTAAATGTAATTTTTACAATTCAGTTGATTTAGATAGAATATATTAAATATTGAGGATTTGATATCTTTACATGAGTCTATGTAGGTAAAATATTTAATTAATACAGTATGTTAATAAAAATATAGAAATATATTGACTTAAAGCAGCCTGATTTGTAAAAGGTAATATGTAATTTTTAAACGCTATTTATATTTTTTAAACGGTTTTCACTATGTCTATCTTACAAAGTATAATACTCATTGTTGTTTTATTGGTTTTATTCCTGTTTTCAGCAAAAATAACAAGGCAGTATGCCAGGGCAGTCCTCTTCAGGTTCGGGCGGCTTTCCGGTATAAAAGGTCCAGGCCTTTTTTTTATCATCCCATTTATTGATCAGATTGTTCGGGTGGACTTAAGGATAAGGCAGCTCGACGTGCCGAAGCAGACTATCATAACCAAGGACAATATCAGTGTGGATGTAGATGCGGTCATCTATTATCACGTAAAGGATGCATCAAAGGCCATTGTCGAGGTTGAAGATTATGAGGCCGCTACAGCCCTCATAGCGCAGACAACTCTGAGGGATGTACTGGGCCAGAATGATCTTGACATGATCCTTTCGGACAGGGAAGCCCTGAACCAGAGAATTCAGTCCTCCCTTGAAACACTAACAAGTTCATGGGGTATCGATGTTGATGTTGTAACCATCAGAGATATAGCTTTGCCGGAAAACATGCTGCGTGCCATTGCAAGGCAGGCAGAGGCAGAGAGGGAAAGAAGGGCAAGGATTATCCTTGCGGATGGTGAGTTCCAGGCATCACAACGCATGAGTGAGGCTGCAAAGCTTTATGAAGAGACACCGACAGCCCTGAAGCTCCGTGAGTTCCAGAACCTCTCCGAGATAGCCAAGGAAAAAAATCTCATAGTTGTAACCAACAGGGTTGATGAGACCGGGACCATGCTCGGATGTATCAAGGCCATTAACAGGTGAAACAGGTGAACAGGCAGTCGACCATCCGTTCATTTTACGGAATCCCGAAAAAGACTAAGAGAGGCAAACTCAGCCGGGTCAGGGTGGCCCATTCACATTCCCTCTGGAAAAAGGCCCTTTTTCTGATCAGTCTTGCCGCCCTTCTGGTTATATCAGCAGGTGTAATACTCACCCTGGGACAGGTCCCCATGAAGATTTCGGATGTGTACGCAACAATTGTTAACACGTTAATCCCTGACATTTTTATGGTAGACGATCTTATAACCCATGTCATACTCAAGATACGGCTTCCGCTTATCCTGGGCGCAATAATATCAGGGGCGGGTCTTGGCATATGCGGGTGCGTGATGCAGGCGGTCTTAAAAAACCCCATGGCAAGCCCCTTTACCCTTGGCATATCATCAGGCGCCCATTTCGGTATATCTATCGGCGCAGTGTTCGGCGTTACCATACTTAACGGCCCCTATTTCCTGGTGGGTAATGCCTTCCTGTGCGCCATGCTCTGCTCCGGGTTCATCATCTCGCTATCAGCTCTGAGAGGCGCAACATCAGAGACCATGGTGCTTGCAGGGATTGCTGTCAATTACCTGTTTCAGGCGACAAACCAGTTTTTAACCTACATAGCAGACGATGAGCAGCGAAACATTATGTCATTATGGGGTATGGGATCCCTTTCGAGCCTCAACTGGAACGGGGTCTGTTTTCTTCTGATAGCTTCGCTCATATGTCTCCCCCTTATTTTTATGAGGGTATGGGACCTTAACCTCATGACAGCAGGCGATGAAAGCGCAAAGAGCATGGGTGTAAATGCAGGCCACATCCGCATCTTTATCATGGTTGTTGCAAGCCTGCTTGTGGCAGCCATAGTCGCCTTTGTAGGGGTTATAGGGTTTGTCGGTCTTATTGCGCCTCATACAGGCAGGATGATCCTGGGTAATGACCACCGTTACCTGATACCCGCAAGCGGCGCATTGGCGTCAAGCTAAAATCTATTGAAATGACAGGATAAATTTTAATGTTAAGGATTGATCGTACATACAATATATTTTGTTGTCCATATAAAATATCCACTGAAAGAGGATATCAAATATTA
>JAAZBV010000145.1 GCA_012513605.1 Desulfatiglans sp.
ATCAAGTAGTTACAAATTTGCGACCCCCTAACCATTTGATTTGTCAAGCAAATTCTACATCAACCTCTTTTTTTTATTTTATTTTTATTACCTTTTCTACCTGCAATTCCCTAACCGGAATTTATTGTTTTTACCCATAATTTTTCCTGACGATTAATTTCACTCCATGTTAATTGGTGATCCATTAATATTAATTAAATTAATACCCTGTAAAACAAAAAGGATAAAAGTTTAAATATAAAATGATGGTATTTTCTCTTTTGTAGAAAAAATAGTCAAGAAAACCATTAAACTCACCTGAACACTGATTGGATAATCAATAAAAAACCATATTTGATGGAAAAAGAAAATAAAAATGGATCCCCGCCTGAGCGCATTCTCGTCAAACTAAGTCGAAAAACAATCAAAGCTATATCTCACACAGAGGCACAAAGAACACTAAGAAAATCAAATGCCTTTTTTAACATAATTTATTTTTCTTAACTTTGTGAGCTTTGTGCCTTTGTGTGAGAAATGATTTTTCGTCTTGAATTATGAATAGATGTTTTTCTCAGTGAACTTTATCTTATACCCCTCATCCATTAATATGTTTTAGGTACTATATACTTATTAACTTGACGCCAATGCGCCTTCGCGGAGATGACGACATTAGGCTATGCTTCTTTTTCTATGAAAGTAATACTTCAGGTACTACTTTTAAAAGAGAGTCAGTTATTATTAATTGTAAACTTATAAATAGTTGTTGTCCTGTATATCTCTCCGGGTTTCAGAACCGTCGTTGGAAACTTTGGTTTGTTAGGTGAATCAGGATAATGCTGTGTCTCAAGGCATAACGCGCTGCGGGGGCCATAGCCCTTACCGCTTTTCCCGATAATGTTTTCATTCAGAAAATTTCCGCTGTAAAATTGTATTCCGGGTTCTGTTGTATACACCTCCATCTGTCTTCCGCTGACCGGTTCAAAAACCGTTGCAGCAAGAACCGGTTTATCATTTTCCCTGGAATTAATTACCCAGTTATGATCATAACCATTCCCAAACTTCAACTGCTCATCATCTGAGCCTATCCTCGCGCCAACAGCTAATGGCCTTCTAAAATCCATAGGTGTACCTTGAATTGACCTGATTTCCCCGGTAGGAATAGACCCGCGGTCTACCGGTGTAAAGGAATCGGCGTTAATCATTAACTTATGAGCAAGAATACCCCCTGAACCTTCCCCTGCAAGATTCCAGTAGGTATGGTTAGTAAGGTTTACAACAGTAGGCTTGTCAGTGGTTGCATGGTAGTCTATCTGAAAGGAATTATCATCTTTAAGGGTGTAGGTTACTGTAACATTCAGGTTTCCTGGAAAACCTTCCTCTCCATCTTTACTCATATAGGTAAGTTTCAGGGACTGGCCCTCTTTGCCGGTGACCGGTTCTGCATCCCACAGGACCTTGTCAAACCCCTTTACCCCGCCATGCAGGGTGTTTGCCCAGTTGTTTTTAGCAAGGGTATACTCCTTACCTTCAAGTATAAACTTTGCATTGCCTATCCTGTTGGCGTACCTCCCTATGACAGCCCCAAAAAAGGGGTTATTACCCAGATAATCCTTTAGATTATTAAACCCAAGGACAACATCATCAAATTTATTGTTCTTATCCGGGACTTTGATGGATGTGACAATACCGCCATAATTGGTGATCTTAACCTCCATGCCATGAGCGTTCTTTAATGTATGCAAATCGACCTTTTTGCCTTCAAATTCTCCAAAGGTTTCCTTAATGGCTCTCATATCTTTTTCGCCCTCTTTAATAATAGATTTACCGGATGCAGGCTGAGTAGAGATACTACATCCGAATGAAATAATAAAAATTACAATCAAGATAAGTAATCTGAAAAAACAGGTCATGGTTAATTCTTTACCCTCTTTTTATAAAAAATTATCTGGCAGGGTTTTCTTCTCCTGCCTTATGTCGGCCTTCCAGCCCCTCATTGTATATAGCACGTTTCTTGAAATACCACTGTCCATCTATCTTTACCAGTTCATCCTCATAGTGACCAAACAATCCCAGCACCATTGTTTTTCGGTCTGCTGTGTTATTTGTCGCCTCAAACCAGTAACTGAGGGACCTGGCTGTATTGCCATTCACCTTAATAATCTGATTTGAAACAAAATGGCGTGATGCAGCAGGCCATTTTCCTTTTTCGGCTTTACTGGCGGGGTCATATGTCCCTGATGCAATGAAATCGTAAATCGCCTTCCGGCCCTTTATATCACCACGCGCCCAGTTTAATATACCATCCTCGGTAAAGGTGGAGGCATATGTTTCAGCATCCCTGAAATCCAGGGCAAAAAGATAGCGGCTTTGCAGCTCCATGATGGCGGCGCGATCATTAGCGTAAACGTCGGCGCAAGTGTCGGCAAATGCCATATTAATAAATAAAAAACAGGTCAACCCAAAACATGCGAACAGGATAATCAAATTTTTCATAATATTTTCCTTTTAAAAAAAATAAATGGGTCATATTTTACGATTCAGGTTTTATGTTTGAGAAGCCGCTCTTGATCTCAAGGGGATCGATAATATACATATATTTATCTTCCTCTTTTGAATATGCCGGCCATTGAATTATTCCCGGGGCGTTGGGATCTCCTGTTTTTGCAAACTGAGCCCACATCGTCATAATTGCTTCAGAGACCCTTTTGTCAGCTTCAGTAAGACCCGGATCATTTGGATCTTTAGCCCCGGATTGACTGGCAAGCCCATACATTAGAGGCCACCAGCCGCTCCTGTTGTCATAGTCGCCAAACACATAGAGCACCTCCATTGCGTGTGTTGATACTGCGCCTGCTGCCCTCCACTTGCTGGGAACCTGGTCAAATATTGCTGCATAACTCTTAACACCTGCCTTGTTCTGGAATTCATGCATGTTCACATAGGCAGGGATAAGCTGGGGCAGAAGCAGGCCTCCGGGGCCTGTAATCTCACCCAGGTTGGCCACTGTGATTAAAGGTACCGCGTTTAAACCCCCTGACTCAAAGAGTTCAAGCGGTGATTTTGGCAGAAACCAGCCGTCAATGGTAGAGTCGTCAAGGCCTATGCTCATTCTGTCACCCTGCATCTCCTTCATCATGGCATTCCTTGCCTCCATGATCTTTTCAAAGGGAAGCGCCCTTGCTGCCTTCAGGGGATCATCCTCTTTATCAACGCCCAGTTTTGTAAATAATTTGATACCCAGCTCCTCCATTTCCTTTAAATCTTTACCATTTAAGAAACCGCCTATCGAGGTGCCGCTCTCACAGATGGCCCTGTGAAACAGCCCTTTTGCCATTGGAGAGGCCATTAGGGTTGAGACCTTTGATCCGCCTCCGGATTCACCGAATATGGTAACATTATCAGGATTGCCGCCGAATGCAGATATGTTTTTTTTAACCCAGTTTAACGCCGCTATCATATCAAGGAACATGTAGTTGCCTGATGAATTATTGGGCGATTCGGCTGTTAGCAGAGGATGGGCAAGGAGCCCGAATGTATTGAGCCTCATGGTAACATTAACGAGCACAACACCATGCTGTGGCAGGCGATGGAGATTGCAGAGATTATCATTGCCTGATCCTGAAGAGTATCCGCCTCCGTGCAGCCATACCATAACGGGCAGTGACTCACCAACTGTTTTAGCAGGTGTCATTACATTAAGATAAAGGCAGTCTTCACCCTGGGGCTCCTGCGCTAAACCGGCCATCCCCTCCTGGGGAGGTGTCTTTGTAAATGCTGTACATTGACGTATCTCTTTCCATGGGGCAGCCGGTTGAGGCGGTTTCCATCTCAAATCGCCTACAGGAGGCGCTGCATAGGGTATGCCCCGATAGGCCCTTATCGGGTTATCAACATCACCTGTCAGGGTGCCTGCGATATACCCGGCATCTATCTTTAAGGGTTCAGAGAGAGTTGCAGGCGCGGCAGCCTTTTCGATTTTCTCTTCAGGCTTTGTGCAGCCGGATAGCATAATCCCGGTGGATAAAAATATAACAGATAACCCTGTAATAAATTTTCTGAAAGACATCTTTTTCCCTCCTTTATATTCCAATTAAGATGATACCGATATATATGAGCAAATTAATAAAAGGCCATATTAATAAACTGTTAAAAATCCTGGTGCGCTGAGTCTCATCATCAACACTGGCTATTACAAGCCCGCCGCTTCCTGAAAAAGGGGATACTGAGGTTGCTATTGAACCAACGGCTATTGCTGAGAAAAAGAGGCCGGGATAAAATGACAACCCTGTTGCAAGCCCCGGGACAAGGGCAAAGAAGGTTGTATTAACTACAAATCCACTTACGAAAAGGCTCATAACGCCGGCAAAAACCGATAGTAAAACCTGCACCAGTCTTCCGGATAAACTGCTCTCTGACAAATACAGGGACATGATTTCAATTATTCCGCTCTTTCCTGCGACTGCTATCAGCATCCCCATACCGCATATGGTTGTCAGCGCATGCCAGGGCACCCGTGCAAAGACCCTTTTTTCATCACCCAGGTTTAACAGCCTGCACAGGATCGAGGCCATAAAGGCAATAAATGTTAGATAGATATTGTCATTCAATCTGGTGAAAAAGGTTACGTGTGGAAATAATGCCTTTAAAAGAGGCGGGGCAAGAAGGGCAAGAACAAAAATGCCGATAACTACAAGGGTTTTTATCTGTTCAGGGGTGTAGGGTTCCGGCCTTTCAATGGAAGGGGCCTTTACCCTGTAGCCCTTTAAAAAAAAGTATGAAAGAATAAACACAATGCAAAACAGAAGTGCGGCCTGTAGCATAGCCATGTTGCCGAATGCATTGACTGCATCAGTACCATATCCGCCTACCTGATCGGCAAGCTCCCTTATAAAGATACCTATTGTGCTGACAGGTGAAAAACCTCCTATGCTTATCCCTGACACAACAGAAACCGAAGCAAGGAGATAATGCATACGGGTTACTTTTGCTATGGATATGGCAATGGGAATCAGCATGACGGTAGCGCCGTCTCCGGCGCCTATACCGGATATGAGAATTGAAATAAAAAAAAGAGTTATTGCAATGAGCCAGGGAATTCTTCTTGAGGCGTAAACAATCTTTAATGAAAGTTTCTCCAGAGAACCGTTCAGGACCGAATACCCGTAAAAAAAGGTCACTGAAAAAAGCATCATGAAGATCTTTATGGGCCAGAGTGTTACAATATCTCTTGGGTTTAAATCGAGCACTAATACACCCAGGATATAAGAGGCGGCAATAGCCCATAGCCCGATATTGGATTTAGTGAAGTAACCCAGAAGAATCACTATAATAATTGTAACCACGCATATAAGAACTGATTCCGGCATTAAATAAACCCTTCCCCTTTTATCCATTTCAGAAAAAGATCAGGCCAGGCATCGCTCGGCAACCCCTGGGGTTTGATGCCGAACCCTCCTGTCCCCTTTGAAAATATGTGAAGCTCCGCGGATTTACCCGCCTCGTTCCAAACATTATAGAGCGCCACGCAACCCTGGGATACAGGCTTGTGGTTTGCTGCCACAGCAATAAACAGGGGAGGGGCATCCTCTGGCACATGAACATCAACCATGGATGGGCCATACAGTGTAGCAATAAATGCGGGATGCCCTTCCGGATCATCCAGAAGGGCAGTCCCTACTGTTACGCCCCCTCCCGCGGAAAAGCCCATTATGCCTATTTTTGCCGGATTAATGTTCCATTTTTTTGCGTTTTTGCGAACAATACGAATGGCCTGCTGCCCGTCCTCTGTTGCAAGGCGGATTACATTGTTCAGTTCCTGATTATCAGGCGCCGGGTTTGCATTGGCGTTTTTTAATGACAGCTTTATTTCTGAAAGCGGCATTTTTGGCATACCCGCACCTCTGACACTATCATCCTTATACAATCGATATTTAAGCACAAAGGCGGCAAATCCCTTTTCATTGAGCCAGCGTGCTGTATTCGCACCTTCTCCATCAATACTGAGCATGCGGAATGCACCGCCCGGACAGACAATAACCGCAGCGCCATTGGCAATGGATGGGTCAGGGAGATATGCTGTTAAGGTCGGATCAACAACATCCTGGACAATTGTCCCTCCACCCGGAAAGGCGGAGCTCTTTTCCTGATGGGTCCAGCTCTCTGATCCCGGTGCCTTTCCTTCCCATAATCTGATTGTTTCCTGTGCGTAGGCAGAAGAAATTATGCCCGGTATTAACAAAATGATAAGGTAAAAGAAAGTAACTGCCCTGAATGAATATTTAAAAAATATAATAATTGGTTTCATTTTTCTCCTGTTCAATAAGTTAGATACATCTTCAGATTAAAAATACTGAAGGAGCTGTGTAAAACCTGAATCTGTTGACTAAAGATTATTAATCGTCATACCCGACTTGATCGGGGAATCCATTTGTTTTTGCGTTTTAATGCCTAAAGTGGATTCCCACCTTCGCGCATTGGCGTCAAGCTAAAATCTATTGAAATGACAGGATAAATTTTAATGTTAAGGTTTGATCGTACATACAATATATTTTGTTGTCCATATAAAATATCTACTGGAAGAGGATATCAAATATTA
>JAAZBV010000146.1 GCA_012513605.1 Desulfatiglans sp.
ATAAAGATTGTCAATGAATCAAGAGAAGCTGAACGAAGTCATCAACGGAGGAAGCATCGACGAAGAAAAGACCGCCCCTTTTACCAGGACTCGTGCTATGCAACATCTTAACCGGAAATTACTGATTTCAGATCGGAAAAAACTTTTTATTTGCACAAAAAGCAGTGCATTTTAAAGAATAATTTTCAAGAAGGTCTTTATAGATTCAAATCGGGCCTGTAAAAGAGGGGGTTATTAAACTGATATGGTATATTATTATTGTTAAGCAATTAATCATGTTTGATTTTTACTGATATTAATGTATATAAGTGTCCAGAAATTATACTGAAAAAAGGAGTGATAAAAATAATGCAGATACCAAAATTTGACCCAAAAGAACTGGAGGTGGTTGGCAAGACCCCTGCCACACCATTTTCTCCTGAGCTTAAGATATTTAACTCCCCTGTTTCCATGAGGGACGCATACTATGCCATGACAAGAAGAAGGCCGGTCTGGCAGGTGTCCGGGCTTGACAGCCGTATCTTTACACCCAGGATCGTGCCCGATAACGTAGCCCGCGCCTTTGTGCTTGAGGGTAAGCCCTTTGATATGGCAAAGGAGGGCGGTGGCAAGGACATGTTCGGTATTGATTGGGAGTTTATCCCGGTTGCAGGCGGCTCAATGGTGCGGCCCGGCAAACCCTTTATGGAGGATGCCACAGAGTGGTATGACAAGGTCGTATGGCCCGACATAGATTTATGGGACTGGGAAGGGAGCGCAAAGCTTAATAATGGCACATACCTGACAGAAAAGAGCTTTAACCTTGTATGGTTCCAGACAGGCTGGTATGAGAGGCTTATATCCTTTATGGATTTTGAAGGGGCCATAATGGCAATGATCGATGAAGATCAGAAAGAAGCGGTAAAGGAGCTGTTTCATAAACTCTCTGACCTCTATATAAGGATATTTGACAAGTACCTGACCTACTATGAGCACATAGACGGTTTCTACATCCATGATGACTGGGGCTCACAGAAGGAGACATTCTTTTCACCTGATACCGCGGCAGAGGTGATTGTTCCGGCCATGAAGAGGGTTACTGATTTTATCCATTCAAAGGGAAAGGTCACTGAACTGCACAGTTGCGGACAGCTTTTTAAACAGGTGCCCAATATAATCGCGGCAGGCTGGGATGCATGGGCAGGCCAGGAGATGAATGATACCCATAAGATATATGAGATGTATGGCGATAAAATAATGATAGGTGTGCTGCCTGAAAAATATGATATTAATACCACTTCAGAGGCAGAACAGAGAAGGATGGCAAGAGAATATGCGGATAAATTCTGCAAACCTGAGAAACCATCATTCTTAAACTTTATGGGCTTAAAATATGTGACTCCTGCATTCCAGGAAGAGCTCTACAAACAGTCACGTATTAATTACAGCAGATAATTAAGAAAAGCGCTGACAGCTTGCTGCTGTCAGTGCTTTTTAAAATAAAATCATTCGCGTAAAATATTAAGCTTAAACAGCAACGAAATATTCTTAATCACAGCATAACTTTTAAACCTGGAATATCTATATGGGATTGAAAAGGATGATATGTACTCGGGCAGCAGGAGGAGCAGGGTATCTGAGGCAAGGAGTGTATTCTGTTACCTGTGCGTGAGAGAATTTGGTGAAAGCATGACATCCTTAGCAAAAAGATTAGTGTGGAAAAAGGGACCATAAAAAACTAAATAACTCCTAGAACCCAATAACACCAGGGCGGTTGAAGGTTTTTCTTTTAACCGCCTTGATGTTTTTAAGGGGTGGGTGGTGGGCACAAGCGACTCCCGCTATAAGCGGGATAAATTGCAGGAGCGTACAAGACAAGTCATGGGCTGAAGGATGTGGCAGCGGAAAAACTGAAGGCTTTGAAGCCCGCAGTCAAAGACCTGTCGCGTCCTATTTTAATGCATAAGCCTCGTCATGAGGTCCGACAGTTAAGAAGACAACTGTCTTACTGTCCAGGCCCTCACAAAAGCAATACTCGCATTCCGGTATGTTAATGCATTCCTCGCAGATCACAAAAATAATCCGGAAGTTTCTGTCAACCCGTGCGCTCCGGCAGCCTCTCAAATTAAGTTTTCCGCTGTCATCGGTAAGGATTTCTGTGTTCTGGTATGGATCGGACAAAACCCTTTCAACACGTCGCTTTATATTTTTTCGTATTGAACTGTACCGGCGTAAATTTGTAACAAATTTATCTTCATAAACAGCTTTATAGTCAGTCACCCCAGACCTCTTCATGAGAATGCAGTTTGATTTTATCCTTAGCCTTGCGCTGGCTTATATCTTCCATATCATCATAAAGAGGCATATCCGGTGTAAGATGAAAAACATCTACATTCTTTTTTAAAACCTTTAACAGCTCTTCTCTGACAACCCTCCTGATCATAGGCTCCAGAGTGTTGGCCAGATCTTTTGTATTTATTTTTTCGGTTTGAGGCATAGTGTCCCCTTTCATTAGCCTTGGGCTTTTTGTTTTAGTTGTTCCTTCTCAATGAATGTATCCAGCAACTGTATAACTTGCCTTTTTTCTTTGGTGTCAAGTTTTTCTATTTGACTAAAACGACTCCATAGACGCATGTCTTTATTTTTTTCATCTGTTTTGATTTTTTTAAGTCCAAATAGCTGGTCTATGGATACCCCCAAAGCCTTAGCCATGACTGGCATAACATGGGTTGGGGGGTGCTGTGCCTGTTTTTCATAATGGGCAATCATCCTGTGAGAGATTCCTGTTTCTTTGGCAAGTTCCCTTTGTGAATATCCTCTTTCAATCCTAAGCTTGGCTATTCGTTCACCAACTGATTTTTCATCATGAATATTTTTAAGTTTTGACATGACATCCCTTTCCGATAAATTGTCATGCCCTGCATTATATACCAAAAAATTGGGTTTCATTGGTTTCCTCAGAAAATGCTTGACATATTGCTACACAATATGTAGCAATATATGGAACATAAAACAACCCTTATTTTTTTAATAATAGAGTCATTTTGACTTGACAGGTTTTTGAAGAAGGGTATTTTCCGGCAGAAAAAAGGTCATCAACCGGCATCTTTGCGGGACTCTGGTTGATGTTGGAAACGTCCTTCAATAATAAAATAACTATAAAGAAGCAGTAATACCAAGGCGGTTAAAGGTTATTATCTTTGACCGCCTTTTATTATTGTGTGGTGGTTGAAGGAAAAATCAGATATTAAGTTATTATCAACTGTTATCATTTTGAGCAATAAGACGCGGAGCGTAAAATCAAAACATTACTATTGTGACCATAGGACGAGGTAAAATCTGTCAATAATGAAGGTCCCGTTAATTAAAATAGAGATCAAGATGCTTTAATATAGGGTAATTGAAAGTTGCCTGCAACAATACCTGGAACAGCAGTATCTTTATCAAACGATTTCCATCTTAATGCAGAGCCATTTAAGCGTTTTAATCTGTCAATTATAGAAACTGAATAACTGGCAAGGGAACACCCTTTAATATAATAAAAATTAATCTTGATAAATTTTCCACTAGCCCATTCCGATATTTGCGGTTATAATGTGCCCGCTTTAACAATCCATAAATTGATACTGGATGCCTGTAATCAGCAGGCCTGTTCTATCAACCTTAATAAATGGAGGATTTTATGTCAAAGTCAAGAGATACCCAGAAGGAGACCAAGAAGAAATCTGAAAAATCCCTGAAGGAAAAACGCAAGGAAAAGAAGGAAAAAAAGGCCCAGAAAAAATCAGGTGAATAATCCTATCGAGGTTAAGCGTCAACTTGTTCTGACAGGTATAGATTTTAAGGAAAAGAGATGCCTGTCAAACCTAAACTATACAGGGGAATGTCCGTACAGGGCCTTCCCCTTTTTAAATTCAACCGGAGGAGACGTTTATGGCCAGAAAGGATAAAGGAAAAGAGACCCCGTCTTTCCCTGAAATATCAAATAGCAATTTCAGGGATGATATCTACCGGCATATACAGTCAACCCTTGGTAATGATCCTTCCAGGCCTGATAATTACTCCTGCTTTATGGGGTTATCCTACAGCATCCGTGACAGGCTTATAGAAAAGTGGATAAAGACCCAGAGGTCATTCTATGACACCTTTTCCAAACGTGTGTACTACCTTTCAATGGAGTTTCTGCCCGGCCGTTTCATGATGAACTATCTTACAAGCCTGAGGATACAGGAAGATGCCTCTGATGCAGTAAAAGAGATGGGTTTCAATCTTGAGGAGATTGAAGAGGAGGAGTGGGATGCAGGGCTCGGAAACGGGGGCCTGGGTCGCCTGGCTTCATGTTATATGGATTCAATGGCAACCCTCGGCATGCCGTGCTACGGCTATGGCATACGCTATGATTACGGCATCTTCCACCAGATACTTGTGGACGGATATCAGCGCGAGCAGTGTGATAACTGGTCACGCCGCACCAGCGCCTGGGAGATCAGAAGGCAGAACAACCTTGAAAAGGTGATGTTCTACGGACGCACAGAATCCTATGAAGATGATATGGGCAGAAGGCGGGTAAGGTGGGTAGATGGGGATGCAGTAATGGCAATGGCCTGCGATATACTTATCCCAGGGTATAATAATAGTTTTGTAACAAACATGCGTCTATGGTCTGCGCAGTCAAGCAGGGAGTTTAACCTGGAGTATTTTAACCAGGGTGACTATATCGGCGCTGTACAGGCAAAGGTTACAAGCGAAAATATATCAAAGGTGCTCTACCCCTCTGATGAGGCGGAAGAGGGGAAGGAGCTGCGCCTGAAGCAGCAGTATTTCTTTGTGGCTGCAACATTAAGGGATATCATAAGACGTTACAGGAAACAGAACCAGACCTTTGATAATTTTTCAGACTATGTTGCGATCCAGCTCAATGATACACACCCCACAATAGCCATTCCTGAATTGATGCGTATCCTTGTGGATGAGGAGTGCATAGAGTGGGATGAAGCATGGGCAATATGTGAAAAGAGCTTTGCATACACCAACCATACTGTCCTGCCTGAGGCGCTTGAGACATGGCCTGTTGACCTTATAGGCAAGGTGCTGCCAAGGCATCTGGAGATAATCTATGAGATCAACCGGAGGTTTCTTGACAGTGTAAGGACAAGGTTTCATGGCGATGACCAGGTGCTTTCAAGGTTATCCCTCATTAATGAAAAAGGTATAAGGTCTGTACGCATGGCCAATCTCGCTATTGTTGGGAGCCATTCTGTAAACGGGGTTGCAGCGCTCCATTCGCAGATACTTAAAAACGGGTTATTTAATGATTTTGACCGTATCTTTCCGGGTAAAATAATCAACATCACAAATGGCATTACCCCCCGCAGGTGGCTTTATCAGGCAAACCCAATCCTTTCAAAACTAATCACCTCTGTTATAGGTGACGGTTGGGTCAGTGACCTGTCACAACTGAAACAGCTTATCCCCTATGCGGAGGATGAAGGGTTCAGGGCTGCATGGCACAATGCAAAGCTTGAGAATAAAAAACGCCTTGCCCGCTACATACTGCGCAAAATCAGGGTGGGCGTAAACCCTGATACCCTTTTTGATGTGCATGTAAAAAGGATGCATGAGTATAAAAGACAGCTTTTAAACATCCTGCATGTGATTACCCTCTATAATCGAATCAAGGAAAACCCTGGCCGCGATCATGTGAAAAGGACAGTCCTGTTTGCAGGAAAGGCCGCTCCTGCCTATACTCAGGCAAAGCTCATCATAAAGCTTATAAATTCCGTGGCCGAGGTGGTTAACCGCGACCCTGATGTGATGGGCATGCTCAAGGTGCTCTTTCTGCCCAATTACTGTATCTCACAGGCTGAAAAGATTATTCCTGCGGCAGACCTCTCTGAACAGATCTCCACAGCAGGCATGGAGGCATCAGGCACAGGCAATATGAAGCTTGCCCTTAACGGGGCAGTGACTATAGGCACCCTTGACGGCGCAAACGTGGAGATCATGGAGGAGGTAGGTGAGAATAATATATTTATATTCGGTCTTAAGGCATATGAGGTGGAAACCATGAGGGCAGGCGGATATAACCCCTTGAACTATTATGATAATGATCCTGAACTGAAGAGGGCTATAGATATGATCGGGTCAGGCCGTTTCTCGCCAAAAGAGCCTGCGCTTTTCAGGCCCATAACCGCCTCGCTTCTGGATAGGGGTGACTTTTACATGCTCCTGGCTGATTACCGCTCATATATTGCCACACAGGAGCAGGTCTCTATAGCCTTTAAAGATAAGAATGAATGGATCAAAAAATCCATCCTGAACACAGCAAATATGGGCAGGTTTTCAAGCGACAGGTCTGTATCTGAATATGCCAGGGATATCTGGGGCATTAAACCGCCTGAGAGCGGGATAGAAACCATATAGTATGGCAATTTCAACCTGAGTCAGGGAACAGGAGGCAATATGGCAGAGAAAAAGAGAGATGGCGCGGGTTCCATCACAATATCAATCGCAAGGCAGCCTGTGTTCAACACAAAAAAAGACCTGTGGGGTTATGAGCTTGTCTGCGTATGTAATTCTACCGATATAGGAGAAACAATCTCGATAGAGGATAATGTTGCAGTAAACGTCGCATCAAGCAACTATATCGGGATACAGCAGGTGGTGGAGAGGGGAAAGAGGATCATCGTAAATTTCAATGAGAAGAATGTGCTTGATGATTCACCCTATGCCCTTCCTCCAAAGCTTGCTGTGGTGAGGGTGCCTGAAAAAATGCTTGTGAACAGTGAGGTGGTGGATTCGCTGCTCAGGTTCAAAAAGGATGGGTATCATATTGCCATCGGGGGTTTTACAGGCGCTTCAGGCTATGAAAAGCTCTTTTCAGAAACAGACCTCCTGTGCGTGGACACCTCTGAGATAAAAAAGGATGAGTTGAAGGAGCTTGTGCAGAAGGGTAATGAATATGATGCAATGATACTTGCCGAAAATATTAAAAACAGTGACAGGTTTGATATGTGCCTTGAAACCGGCTGTTCGCTCTTCCACGGCCCATTCTTTAAGATCCCTGAAAAGCTCTCAGTAAGAAAGATATCATCAAACGAGATATCAAGGTTTAACCTTTTAAAGATAATAGAGCAGGAAGACCCTGATTATAATGAGCTTGCAAAGCTGATACAGTCTGATGTCTCAATAAGCTTCAGGCTTTTATCCTACCTCAATTCAGCGGCATTCGGTTTTACCCAGAAGATACAGTCCATTCACAAGGCCATCACCCTGCTCGGATGGAAACAGATGAAGACATGGCTCAGGGTGGTGATCTTATCTGATATGAACCAGAGCCCCAATGCCCCGGAGCTTATGTTTGTTTCAGCCCAGAGGGGAAAATTTTTGGAGATAATAACCAGGGAGCATGATTTCTGGGGGTTTGACCCTGACAGCCTCTTTTTACTGGGAACATTCTCAATCATTGATACCATGCTCAATATGGAGATGAAGGAGGTGGTAAAGTACCTGCCCCTTGATGACAAGCTCAAGGCAGCCCTCTGCCATGACCCCAATAACGAGTATCTGCCACTTCTCCAGCTTGCAATGCGCATGGAGGAATCAGGGTGGGATGAGGCAAATGCAATGATCAGAAACCTGAGCCTTGACCCCATCAAGATCAGAAAGGCATTTCAGGATTCAATAGACTGGGCAAATGAGATAACTATGGTTCCAGAAAAATAGGTAAAAGAACAGGTAAACCTGAGGGTTTCAAAGGGCAGATATCAACATGGTATCTGTATAAAAGTCTAATTGATAAATAGACTTTCCTGTCAATTTATGAAAGAATGGCGTCAGTAGATTTAAATTTTCTATTAATTTTTCTGTATCGTTAAAAAATGGAAAAAGAATTTATTGACATTAAAATTGATAAAAGTCATCTCTCAGTAATCTCACTTACTGATCCATCAGATGAAAAAGACTATTGGCTTAAAACATCCCCTATCAAGCGTTTGCAGCATATCGAAGTGTTAAGAAGGATCAACTATGGAAATAGTGCTACCTCCAGACTTCAAAGAATTCTTGAAACAACTTAATGAAAAGAAGATCAAATATCTTCTGATAGGCGGGTATGCTGTAGGTTATCATGGGTATCCAAGGGCAACGAATGATCTGGATATCTTCATATCAAGAGACAATGAAACAGCAAAATTAATGGTTTCAGCCTTAAAAGATTTTGGTTTTGACACCCCTCAACTTTCAGAAGAGCTATTTCTGAAAGAAAAAAATATTGTCCGAATGGGGATTGCACCCATTAGAATTGAAATATTAAATAGTATCTCAGGTGTAGCTTTTGAAGATTGCTACAGAGAAAAGATGATTGAAGAAATTGATGGGATTAAAGTTAACATAATAAATCTTGAACATCTGAAAAAAAATAAAAAGGCAAGTGGAAGACATAAAGACCTGGATGATATAGAAAATCTTCCATAGCTGATTGACATGCTTATTCCTGTTGGAAATTTTTATCGTATATTGTTTGTTGGTATGGCTTTCTACTATGCTGTTAAGTCAATTTAGATATGCTGGTCGTATTAAATTGTGATTAAAAACCTGGACACATTAAACCGGGAAGAGCTGGGCAGGCTTTTCCCGATTATTCTTTCTGAACACAAAGAAGAATGGAAAAAGTTCTTCAATCAGGAAAAAGAAGAGCTTCTCAGCCTTCTTTCAAAGGAAAGGGCATTACGAGTGGAGCATATAGGGAGCACCGCTGTGCCCGGTCTTCTGGCAAAACCTACTATTGATATCCTTGTAGAACTTTCAGATTATAATAATCAGCAAAATGAGATTAAGAAAATCATGTGCGCTGCCGGGTATATCCACATGAGAGAGCAGGTAAACCACCTGATGTTTGTCAAAGGGTACACCCCGGAGGGTTTCAAAGGGCAGTGTTACCATATCCATATGGAGCCTGAGGGGGCTGCAAGTATATGGGACAGGATAAATTTCAGGGATTATCTGATCAGTAACCCGAAGGTGGCAGAGGAATATGCCGCCCTGAAAAAGGTGCTGGCAAAAAGATATGAGATTGATCGTGATGCCTATACAGATGCAAAAACAGATTTTATTAAAAAGGTTACTGCAGAAGCAAAGGCTGCGTTTACACACCGTCCATACTCATACTCAAAACCAACGAATAATTGACAATGGAAAACATTACAGTTATAGTTTGCTTAGTCCATTTTAGTTAGTCTACCATGGAGATAAGAAAATGATCATAAATATTCATGAAGCCAAAACAAATTTTTCCAAGTTGGTTGCACGGTTTTTAGAAGGAGAGAAGGTTATCATTGCGAAAAACGGTGAACCAATTCTACAGTTTGCACCTATAGAAAAAGGTAAACCCTTATTAAGAAAAACAGGTTTTTTTAATTGCGACATAGACATGACCACATTCGATGATCCCCTTGAAGAAATGAAGGAATATGAATGAACTACCTGATAGATACGAATGTCTTGATATTTTTGGGTTGCGGTTACGAAGACAGGATCGGGAAAAAGGCATTTGAAATATATACTTCACCGAAGTCAAATATTTATATTAGCCAGATCTCATTTTGGGAAATAGCTATCAAAATCAATGTTGGCAAGTTAAACATACCAATTGGCTTTAAGAATATTATAAACCTCACAAGACAGGCAGGTATTGATACAATTCCTGTAAAGAATTCTCATATCCTTTATTATCAAACTCTCGAGATACATGAAAATCACAAAGACCCATTTGATAGATTCATTATTGCCACAGCCCTATGTGAAGAGATGAAAATTATTTCCAGCGATACCAAGTTTGATAATTACCTTAAGGTAGAAAGAATATGGGAAGATTAAAGAAGCTGGGCTTGGTTATTAATACATTTCCCCTGCTCTGTTCGATAAACCTCATATACCTTTGTCCCGGAAAGAAACCTGCGAAGGATGCGAATATGGGCTACCCGCTCTTTCTGAGCAATAGCCCCTGGAAGCACATGGGCTTGAATTATTGAGCCATCATTGAGCCTGACTGATGCAATTATTTTAGTTGGGCCATATTTTTTAGGGATGCCCCCAACTGATTCAATTATCCCCACAGTCTCTGTTACAGCCCCACTTGGAAGGTTAAAGGAAAAATAAAGGAATACAGCAATTAAAACGAGCACAGATACAGCTCCAAATAACCATGATATCTTTCGTTTGCCTTCTTTATTCATAAGGATTCGGATCAGATAAAAACGCCAATATAGCTGGCTTTATCTCCTGCTCATCAAGCCATTGCTTGAATTCTTTAATGCGGGTATACTGATTACCAAATTTTGCGCTGTAAACCTCTTCATAAAAATTAACCCTTTCCTCCTTTCGAATATGCTTTTGCCAATCTGTTGAAAATATCCTTGGGAGTTCATCATGAAGGTTCCTGCTCACAAGGGCTGCCCATTCATTCTTATCAAACCAGACACCATTACAATTACTGCAATGATCCAGGCTGAACTTGAGACCGTGGCCGACATTAAATCTTAGCAGTATTCGTCCGCAGTCTGGGCATATCTTGGCGTTTTGCGAATCAATGACCTCATAAGCTATTTCAGAATATTGCTGATCATTTAGGCTTTTGCCATGCCGCTCAAGCCATGAGTAGTATTGAGAAGAAGGCAGCCATTGCCCACCACACCCTTTACATTCCTTTACTCTTATATTTCCTTCAACAACTTTATCGAACATATTCTCACTTTTACAAACCAGACATTTCATAAGATTCTCCTTCAGTTAAAGTTCATTATTCTATGATGTCTCTATTAATTTCATATGTGATGGCTTTATTTTTTATATTTCCTCTATATAGTCACCGGGCTCGTCCAACCACAGGATAAGATTGTGGCTCCGCACAATCTATCCTTATTCGTTAGCCATGTTATTTATTAATATCTTTACTCTGTTTAAATAGTTTTTCATATTTATCTGGATACATCTTTATAAATTGCTTGAATAATTCTGAACCCATGAGTTCCTGCGCAAACAGTAGTTTGTCTTTACCATTATCCCAATCTCCCTCCATCGCTGCAATCGTTTTGAAGCTGATAGCCCAACTATTATCAAGCGCATGCTCATTTCCGTTGTTAATTGAGTTCTGAATCAAAAGATCGATTTCTTTTACATAATACTCCACAGGCAATCGAATCAAAACTCCATTTTTTTTAGCAACAGAGATAAATTCGTTAACAAGTTTCGTTTTAAAACCGTTATCCTTTTCCATCCAATCACGCATACTAAAGGCGGTTTTCTTTTCTTCTGCTATGGCTAATATTGTAAGCGTAAAAGTAAAAATTATAACGAATGAAATGAAAACTATTTTCTTGGTCATCTTGGTGTTTCCTATTTTTGGCTAACCCCCAATAAGGGGCTGGCGGATTGATGGCAACCTTGGACACAAAGGAAATAATGATACGAAGGTTATTAACTCAGCCAGCCTAGATAGCAGCCAGTCACTCTTAATTGTGATGATAATGTGTTATTTTATAATGCCCTTTTTTACTCAATAAAAGATAAATAAATAATATAAACCGGAAGACAGACACCACATAAAACTGATGAACATGCTTCAATTATAATAAAAAATTTACCAATAACCCCTGACTCATTCCATTCTTGAATTTGACTTTGCCTGAACTTTGAACTGAATATAAATGCCCAGAAAAATATGAAATAACCAATTACCTCCAGTCCATCTCCACCGCCTTTTGACATATATTCCTTTCTACGATTTCAAAAATAACAGGGCTTAGCACGAACCGTGTCTAATAAGGTAGAACACGAATCGTGCTAACATCAAACAATAAACTAATTAAAATTAATTTTAGATTGATCCAGCTAATTAAACATTAACATCAAAATAAACTCAAAAAACAAAAATGCTTATTTTTCTGGGAGAGGGGAGAACCCTGGCCTTTATACCTTTATATTCTACTCCCAATCTATTTCATTCTAATACCATTGTCACAGCAAAAAACAAAAGCCGATGTGCGGAGAAAAATCTAAACGTCTCAATGCCCAGCGTAATATAGAAAAAGATATATTTAATAGCTAGAAAAAAAATAAATCTCCTGCTAAAAAGCTGAAAATTATTTCATCTGAATAAAAAGACAGATGCATTAATTGAAGTTTTGAAATAAGGAGGGGTATGTTTACTTAAATTGATTTGACTGTTACATGTGCTAAACCAAATATATTTTGACAACAATATATTAATATGGTTTTATCCGGTTGAAATTATGAGTAATATTTAAAAGTAAACGGTAATATTTAATATAAAACCGTGATGGTTTATTAACAAAGAATTTTTAAGGAGGTTAATATGGGTGAAATGAATTTTACACCACTTGTGTGGTGGCTTGCACCGCTGGGAAGCATTCTGGCACTGATATTTGCGTGGGTTTACTACAAACAGGTTATGGCCGCGGATGAGGGCAATGATCGAATGAAAGAGATAGCCGGGTATGTTAAACAGGGTGCAATGGCATATCTTGTAAAACAATACAAGACAGTCGGGAAGGTATTTATCGTGCTGGTAATAATCCTGACCATACTGGCATACCTGGGCGTACAGAATCCCTTTGTACCTGTAGCATTTCTGACCGGCGGTTTCTTTTCAGGATTATGCGGTTTCCTGGGCATGAGGACAGCTACATCTGCATCCAACCGCACTGCACAGGCTGCATCAAAGAGCCTTAATGCGGGATTAACAGTAGCATTCCGTTCCGGCGCTGTTATGGGGCTTGTTGTTGTTGGTTTTGGGCTCCTCGATATCTCTCTCTGGTATATTCTACTGGATAAGATATTTTATACAGTCGAACATATGCAGACAGGTCTCAACTTTCTTGGCCTTCAGTTTGTAAAGGCCGGTTCAACTGATGCAGACAAGCTGGTACAGATCACTATTGTTATGCTGACATTCGGTATGGGCGCATCAACCCAGGCCCTGTTTGCACGCGTGGGCGGCGGCATTTTTACAAAGGCAGCAGATGTTGGCGCAGACCTTGTTGGCAAGGTTGAGGCAGGGATCCCTGAAGACGATCCCCGCAACCCGGCAACCATCGCTGATAACGTGGGTGACAATGTTGGCGACGTGGCAGGCATGGGCGCTGACCTTTATGAATCATACTGCGGGTCAATACTGGCCACAGCAGCAATAGGCGCATCAATAGCAGTAAATGAGGCGGCAGGAACACCTCTTTCCAAGGGGTTGTCACTGGTAATCGCCCCGATGATAATTGCCGGCATAGGTAATGTAATGTCCATAGTAGGAATAGTCATGGTTCGCTGCAAGGAGAGCGCAACCCAGAAGAATCTTCTTAATGCGCTTCTGACAGGCACCCTGGGCAGTTCAATACTCATTTTAATAGCTGTTGCAATCATGGCAGCCAATGGGATGATCACATGGGGCATGTTCGGTTCTGTTATCGCCGGGCTCGCCGCAGGCGTTATCATAGGCCAGAGCACAGAATACTATACCTCAAGCAACTTCAAACCCACTAAAGAGCTTGCCGGGCAGGCGGTTATGGGGCCTGCTACAACCATTATCGACGGTCTGGCAACCGGTATGTTTTCTGCCGGGTTCCCTGTTCTGACTATTCTTTTAGGTATTATCCTGGCCTTTGGGTTCGCGGGCGGATTTGGCAGTTTCATGCATGGCCTTTACGGTATAGCCTTTGCCGCGGTTGGTATGCTTTCCACCCTTGGTGTAACACTTGCAACAGACGCATACGGCCCGATAGCTGATAATGCAGGCGGCAACGCCGAGATGTCAGGGCTTCCGCATGAGGTGCGTGAACGCACAGATGCACTCGATGCGCTTGGCAACACGACAGCCGCTACAGGAAAGGGTTTTGCAATCGGTTCTGCCGCCTTAACAGCTCTTGCCCTGCTTGCAGCATATATTGAAGAGGTCAAGATGTGGCTGCATCACTTTGTTTTCGAATCAGGCGAATTCGTCATAAGCACCACGACGTTAACCAAGGAGACAGTCGATAAGCTTGATATACTTGCTCTTGTTGATATCTACAGCGCTCATCTGATGAACCCGCTTGTTCTTTCCGGGGTCTTTGTAGGATGCATGCTGGCATTTGTATTCTGCGCCATGACCATGAAGGCGGTAGGGCGCGCAGCAGGCAGGATGGTAGAAGAGGTACGTCGTCAGTTCCGTGAGATGCCCGGTATCATGACCGGTGAGCAGACCGCTGACTATGCCCGCTGTGTTGCCATTTCAACTGCCGGCGCTCAGCATGAGATGCTTGTGCCATCTATCATGGCGATTATTGCCCCTGTTATTACCGGCCTTGTGCTTGGGGTGGGCGGTGTTATCGGCCTGTTAGCCGGTGTTTCAGCCTGTGGTTTTGTGCTTGCCACAATGCTGAACAATGCGGGCGGCGCATGGGACAATGCCAAGAAGTATATTGAATCAGGTAATTACGGCGGCAAGAAACTGCCTGATGGATCAAAAAACCCGGTTCACGGGGCAGCAGTAATAGGTGATACTGTAGGTGACCCGTGCAAGGATACATCCGGCCCGTCACTTAATATCCTGATCAAGCTCATGACCATGGTCAGCATCGTTTTCAGCCCGGTAGTAGTCAAGTACTCACCGGTTGTGCAGGAGTGGCTGCATATAGCCTGGAAATAAACACTTTTAATTAAAAGCCTGAGGCCTTTATTGGAAAAGGCTTCAGGCTTTTTTTATTGGTCTTTACCGCTTCATCGGTTTATAATATGCCAAAAAAAGCATTCAGTATTAATAATGGCAGGTTAGGCATTCTTCTGTTATCAACCTTTTAACCTGGCAGCCAATCTATTTACAGCATTTTTCAAGAATATCCTTTTACTGGAGGAGGAATAGCATGGATTCGGTATCACAACAGGAACAATTAATAGATAAGTATATCAGTGAAGGCAGCAAGGATGAGGCAGTAAAGGCATTATTCAACCTGATTAACGAGTGTGCAAAGAAAAGGGATTTTGCCAAAGCAGAGGCCCTTCGTGACAGGCTTATGGAAGTTGCTCCAATGGCGCTTCATGAAATAACACAATCAGCCGATATCATTGACCGGGAAAAGAGCAATTCTATTGATACCGCCCATCATGAAACATGGGTCGGGTTATACAGCACCCTCAGCGCTGAGGAGACTAATGACCTCTATTTTTCCATGAATGTAAAGACTTACAATGAAGGGGATGTAATATTTCCCCTTGGGGAAAAGGACAACAGCCTGTATTTTGTTGATCAGGGTGAGGCAAAGATGATTTATGTAAAGGATAGTGAGGAGCTGGTGTTAAAAATCCTTAAACCCGGGGATATTGTCGGCGAAGACACCTTTTTTTACACAACAGCCTATAGAACCTTTAGCCTGAAGGCCCGTTCAGATATAAAACTTCGTATGGTTGGCCGGGAAATCCTGTCAAAATGGATCGAAACATCACCTGACCTGGAAAATAAAGTCAGGGTATATTGCACAAAATCGGGCGATATAAACTCTCTTCTTGAGAAAAAGGGGGTGGACCGCAGGCTTAACAAAAGAATTAAAATCACAGGAAAGTGCGGTGTGCAACTGCTGAACAGTGCAGGCTCTCCCATGGGAAAACCGTTTTTGGGGCTCCTCACCGATATATCTGAACAGGGGCTGGCGTTTTCCTTCAAGTTGTCAAGTGAAATTGCTCATAAAATACTGGGGGCAAAATTACAGGTAAGATTTAAAATACCTGTAGAGGGTTTATCAAAGGAGATCGAACAGCACGGCATAATAGGGGGGATCGGCTACCCTGTGCTTGCTGATCATACAATTCATGTAAGGTTTGACCAGCCTGTCCTTGATATTAAAAAGTTGCTTGGCGTGTAAAGTGGGCAATAGCGCAGGGCGTGTATAACATATTATGCTCAACTCGTTACCTGTTAACACTAATCTCCGGTTGCACAATGGCGTGGGTGATTTTTATTGACTTATATTGGTTGCAGCGGATATAATTCGTGCTAAAAATTAATATTGCAGGTAAACACTAAGCCAAAAGTAAGTATGGTTTTAAAAAGTTTTATTTTTTAGTAAGGCAGATCAATTCAGATCTGCGGGAGGCCTTATCGGAATGTTTTATAGATTTTGGAACCTGGTTCCGGTTTTTGTTTTATCCTGTTTGTTCTTTATTATATCCCCATCAAATATCGAAGCTGAAACAACAACATCAGAGCTTATGGGTGAGAATGTTGTCTGGACCATTAGTGGTGTAAGCGGTATAACCCATGATCACAGTGTAACTATTGGTAATACGGCAGAGATCGTCTACTACAGGGCTAATATACGCAAAGGGAGCATACCCACTGTCCACGCAGAAATTCCGAATGCCAGGGCACTGACTTCGAACTTTACTGCCCAGCGGAAATTTACGATCAGCATCCCGGACGCAGGCACCAGATGGGTGGCGGAAAAGTCCTGGAACATGAGCGACGGCCCATCACCGACCTCGCTGAGCCTGGGGCATCAGGCGCGCTACAGCCCCTGGCAGGCGGACCCGGCTTATCCGGACCCCAGGCATCAGCCTGACAAATATATCCTGATCATGGATACCACCTTTACCTATGAAGAGAATGTAAAATACCTTGCGATTTATATAATGGCCAATGAATTGGCCAACATGAGCAGCCCCGAACTTAACGGCCTGCCCAGATATGCCAGGACTGAACCTGACTTTAAGCGTAAATGGCCAAAAGGCTGCAATGGTTGTTCCCCAATCGGTCTGCCGGGCTACAGGGTCAACATGGCCACACTTAAACCTGTTATTCAGGATACGCTTTACCAGTGGTCAGGAAGGGGGCCGGAGGTAGAACTTGCCATGACCTGGAATGGAGGCGTTTCTGCGGGAAAAACCAACCTCGGACAGGGATGGCGCTTCTCCTATGATGCCTGGCTCATGGAGACCTCGGACGGGGTTACAGCATACATGGACGGCGGCGAGCAACTGCACTTTACTGTTTCCAATGACTTAAATGCCAATGTAACCGGGGTTACCACTTTTGCACAGGCCACCGAGGTAACACTTAACTATACAGCTCCGGCAGGCGAACCTTCGTATAAACCGGGCTGGGACGGCTGGTTCGAAGCAGATCGTTCCGGCTATCGCCTGCAGAAGGTTGTGGATGGGGATCCCGGCATCAGGAGCTTCAAATTGATACCGCCGGACAGCCGCCTGAGATATATCTTCCAGGGTGTTGCCACAAATTATGACGCACTGCCGCTCATCGCCATTGAGGACTGGAACGGTAACAGTCTTTCAATTACCCGAAACGTTGAAGCTGTCGAAAAAGTACTAAAGGTATTGAAAAATTATTGAATGAACCGCTGGATATGATAAAGTGCAATCATCCTTCAACGATCTTTCCAGCGGAGCGATAGATGGCACGATACAAAGA
>JAAZBV010000147.1 GCA_012513605.1 Desulfatiglans sp.
ATCAGAAAGCCTTTCCATGAGGTTTTCACGGTCTTCATCGTCTTTGAAGATCCTGCGGCGTTCTATCCCCCTGATCATCACATGGTGTAATAAACCTGGTGTATCTAGTCTGGCTATTCTTGGCATGGCCACACTTTTACTGAAAATCTAACCAATGTCAAGCAATTTTAATTTTAATGGTCGTCCCCTTATCCCAGATTACAGAGAAGCATAATATTATTGTTCTTGGAGCTACCGGAGCCGGGAAATCCTATATTGCATGTGCTTTAGGTATGGAGGCATGTAAACATTACTATACTGTTAAATATATCCGCCTTCCTGAGTTGCTTGCTGAGCTGGCCATCGCCAGGGGTGAAGGCTGTTTTAATAAGGTCATTAATCAGTACAAAAAATACAGTCTTCTGATATTGGATGAATGGATGCTGGTGTCATTAACCGAAATCGAGGCAAGGGACCTGCTGGAAATAGTTCACTCACGACATAAATATGCATCTACTATTTTCTGTTCTCAGTTTGCCCCTGCTGGCTGGCACAAGAAAATATCAGAGTCAACTTTAGCTGATGCCATTCTTGATCGGATTGTTCATGATTCTTACACTATTGAAATACAGTACATAGACAAAGATAATGACAAATCAATGAGGGAGGTTTATGGCATTAAACAAAAAAAGAAAATATAAGTAATCATTTAATCTGGTTCCTAACAGGAACCATTGGAACCCCCTGCCCGGATTCATTGGAACCAACACCCCGGACAGGGTGGATTTTTTTGCCGGTATATCCAATTTGACCCCTTTTCAACACTTGACCTTGAACCGGATATAAGCGAGGCAGGGTTTCCTTTCTGACGCGCTGCCATGACCACACTGGGTTTAACACCTTTCACGACACCACTAATAAAACAGAATGCCCCTGTTATGATTCCAGTTTCTTTAAATTATCATAATTATTTTGTGCTGCTTTATTCGCTGGGTCTTTATTATATGCATCAAGATAATCTTTTTTTGCCTTTTCATTATCTCCGGTTACATTATATATAAATCCCCTCATGTTTAATAAGGCAGATGCTTCTTTAGCAGTGGGGTTATTTTTAAGCCCCTCACTGCAATCGTCAATAGCCTTCTGGTACGACTTTTCCTTGAGACGGGTAAATGCCAGTAACAGATAATTATTGGCCCTCTTCTTAATACTGTTTGCTGTGTTTACAGCATTAATTGCCTTTGCATAATCCTTTCCATCGTAATATACCCGACCAAGCAGCAGGTATGAATCATCATTCCGGTTATTTATCTCAATGGATTTTTCAGCCCAGCCTTTAACTTTGCCTGATCCCTCTTTTTTTAACACTGCATCACCAACTTTAAAAAGGGCCTCGGACAGATCTTTAGATACCCCAGTGTTTAAGCTGCTTTTTACTTTTATGGCATTTTCATAGGCCGTAAGTATTTTCTTACCTGCATTCGAAAGGTCTCCTTTCTCAAGATATGCCTTTCCTTCCGAAATAAGGACAGTCAATGATGCATCTGTTATTTTTTCCTGGGCCATAGCAACCCCGGTGAATCCAAACACTAAAATACAAAAAATCGTTATCAATTTATCTTTTCTGATTGCAGGCATAATCTGTTTCCTCTCTTATTGATGATGATCATCATGGTTTATAACATAAAATTAAATGCTCTAAATCCTTGTTACTGCTAACGCTGCTCGTTTCTTAGTTTCATATGGACATTATTCACTGATCAATCTCTCTAACAAGCCGAAAGCCAATAGCAAAGATCTTATAATCTGGCGATTCTTGTCTTCGAAATGCAGAACGACACTGACCAGCATGTGATCCATAGTTCCCTCCGCGAACAACCTTGTTTTTTCCAGAGCTTGGTCCTGTGGGGTCAACAACATGAGTTGATGGATAACGACCATACTCGTCATTAACCCATTCACTCACATTACCGTGCATATCGTACAGTCCCCATGCGTTAGGCTTTAAGCTGGCTACAGGTAATGGGGTTCCATGATAAACACCGAATGAACAGTTAAATAAAGAATCATCGAGTGAGGAATTATTTTCACTATCAGGAGAAAAATTTTCATAAGCACCATAAATACAATTATCTGTATTAAAGGCCGTTGTAGTTCCTGCCCTGACAGCATATTCCCATTCTGCCTCAGTAGGAAGGCGGTAGATTCCCTCTCCACGTTTATTCAATTTATTAATAAAAGTTTGAATATCATTCCATGAAACGGTTTCAACAGGACAGTCATTTCCACACTCTTTATAAGAAGAGGGATTACTTTTAATTATAGCCTTCCACTGCCCCTGAGTTACCTCCGTTGTCTGCATGTAAAATTGTTTTGTCAAGGTTACCTTGTGGAGGATCTCATCTTCATTTCTTTCAAGCTCATCCATCTTGCTTCCCATAATGAAAGTTCCTGCAGGAATTTCATTAAAAACCATACCTAAAGAGTTAGTGAATGATCCTCCTTTTACATGCAATGGAACTGCTGAATTTTTTTTAGCAAAAATACAGCCTGCTGTGCAAACCAAAAGGAAAGGGATAATAAATATAATTACCGAATAAATTTTATTTTTTATTTTTTCCATTTTATACTTCCCCAAGAGGCAATTCCCATTTCAAGTTATTTCAAAAAGTTAATAATATTATTATGTGAGTAGATTTAAAACTCCAAATAATAATTAATTTACGAAAAATAACAACATATTGTCGATTACTATTATAATAATTTCGTGCATTAAGATAACCATCTATTCGCTCATCTGATGAAACAGTTTCATTTTCTTCTTTTGGTTTATCGCCAAAATCCATTATAATAATTCCACGCATTATTATAACCGGCTATTCGCCGATCTGATAAAATAGAATCACTTTCTCCAGTTCTTTGGTCAACACCTGGCAGTCTATCTCTTCCACCATAATTAACCTGATCTAGATACGAATTTTCCATCGTGAAAATATCAGCATGGTTAGCCATATAACCAGTTTGAAAATATTGCACAATAGAAAGAGCTTCACAACATTCATGCATCAATAACCTATGAAGATTAAACCTACTTATTCCACCTCTTTTATCCGATATATAATCATGGCCTAATGAATTTGGATTAAGCATTATCATTCTTTCCCGATAGTTCAAATGAGTCTCTCTTCTAGTGAGTTCAACACCTTTCATATCCAATACACTGCGAATCCATGGAAAATCATTGACAAGTTTAGTAAATGCTTCATTTGCTCTTCCTAAAACTCTTAAATCACTTCTACTTGGACCTCTCGCTCCATCCCCATTACCAAATTCCACATTTCCGCCAAGTGTTTGATTAAGACTAGACATAGCCGCACGAATCGGAGACCAAACATAAGTATAGTAAGGATCAACAACCTCCCGTGATGTTTCATTGAACCCCTTTCTAAACTCATCTAGTTTTGGCCCAGGTATCGCAACATGACCACTAGGGTCAACATAGTTCAAGGGGTTATTCATGCAATAAGAGTATCTGTTAAGTGATTGGGGGTTATAGGGCGACTGTGCTATTGTATCCGCTGATATAAACCGCCCAATCACCGGGTCATACATCCTGGCATCATAATTATACAACCCACTTTCATTGTCAAGTTCCTGGTCTGTATACTTGTAATCAGATGCGTTTGCCCCTGAATGGCTCCTCTGAACACCAAATGGCATATATTCGGTTGTCTCAGTATCCGCTCCTGTACTATCTGTAATAGCAGTGGAGCTGCCAAGGTGATCCTTATGGAATATTTTAGAATTATTTATATTTGTACCTTCTATACTGGCAACCCTCATGTTTCCTGCAAATACATACTTTGTTGCCACCCCATTCTTTATCTCATAATCATTGCTTACATAATAGGTGGTTGTTCCTCCTGCCACCTTTTTAGCCCTTGCACCATTACCATCATATGTAAGGGTTGTTGTAACAGTACCGTTACGCGATACTGTAAGCGGCATATTATCCGCATTCCATGTAAGGCTTCTTGTAGCAATACTGGCAGGGTTTGTAAAATCATACCCACTTGTCATATTACCATTGGCATCATAGGAAAAGGCATAAGGCGTACCATTATAACTAATGGAACTTACCGCATTTATATGGTCAGGGTCATTATAGGTAAAAATCAATGCCTCATAAGTTGTTGGTGGTAAATAATCACCTGTAACATCTTCTGATAATAATCTGTGCAGGTTGTCATACTCATATGTGTATGTAACCGGTGTGGGGCCACTATAATCAGTAATAGTTAATAAATCCCCTGCGTCTGAGTAGTCATATGACTTATGCTGGATATCTCCACTTTGTCCTGTAGTTAAAAGATCCATCAATCTTGTTGTTTGCAGATCATATGTATAGACAGTTTCTGTATCATTATATGCATGATATATCCTGCCTATTTTACCTGTGGGTTCATACTCTGTACATTTGGCATATTCCTTAATAGTAACATCGTCAAATGTACCTTTAACTGTATTAAGAAGATTGGTTCCCGGGTAATAGGTATTACGCACCTCAAGACCATCCGGATGGGTGATATTTAAAACCTTGCCTGAAAGATCATAATCAGTTTCTGTTGTTCGGGGCTGATCACCTGTAATTGTTTTTGTTACACTTACAACCCTGCCCATTTCATCATATTCATTGAATGTGGTGGTTACATTTGAATTTGTGACACTGTAAAGCTGCCCCTTGCCATTAATTGCATTATCATAGGTATATGTAACTGTCGGGTTATTTTCTGAAGGTGTATAGGTTTTTTGTGAAACCCTGTTTAAAAGCTCATAGGTAAATGTTATCACCTGCGATTTAGCATCTGTTTGTGTGGAAAGATTGCCGTTTTCATCATAGGTGTAGGTCCAATACCCCATATCTGGGTCATCCATGGTAAGCTTAAGACCCCTTGCATCATAGGTGATAAGGGTGGAGTACCCTAATGCATTTTCCACCTCCAGCATGTCACTCGCTGCATTATACCAGTAAAATGTACTCTGATTGCCTAAATCTGCATGCTCTATTACCTCAAATATCCTTCCCAAATGATCACGCCTTTCTGTCTTTTGTTTATTATCCGGGTCTGTGATAACTGTAGTAAAGTAGTTTGGATAGTTGTAATCAATAATTGCCGGATCGGTTGATACACCGGAAGGGCTCTCTATATAGTCAACCCTGCCCATTTTGTCATAATAGGTTTTTTCATAATAGCGTGAATTCTCAGCTTCTCCATTAAAAAACGGCCCGTAAGCCTCACTCTTACGGCCCATATTATCATAGTGTGTTGTTGTAAATATCCTGCGGATTTGAGGAGGCTCCTGGTCATCAATGCCATCTGTAGCAACCTTTATTGTCCTCCCCAGCCCGTCATAATATTCTTCTTTTGCAACATATGAACCGGAACCAATACTCCCTGATTCCAGTACTTTTGTGGTTATGTAGCGGGGAAAGTTAGTTCCATCAAAATGAGTATAATCAGTAGCACTGTATCCAACCATATTATCAGAGGCATTTGTATTTGTGATAGAAATATTCCTGCCAAAATCATCATAAGAATAAAAGGTTTTATTGCCGTTGGGGTCAGTTACGAGATGTTCCTTGCCAAACCTGTAATTCCATGTTTTAGTTGTAACATGGTTTTTTGGATTTGTTATAGTCACAGGAAAGGTAAAAGTTGTGTCATATGCTATTGTTGTCGGAGGATGTTCAAGAGCATCTACTTCAGAAATGACATTACCATAAGCATCATACCCATAATCTATTGAATTATATGCAAGACTTGAAGTGCGCCAGAACGTCTTGCTGGTCATGTTGCCTTTATTGTCATAATTATAAGTCATCTTTCTGGCTAAACCGGTCGTAGAGCCTGTAATAGTTTCCTGTTTAAGCCGCCACGTCCATGAAGTTGAAGGGTATTTGTCATAAGTGTAAGATTGAGTAACCTGTTCAATAGCCTGACCGTTCGCATTTGTACCTGATTTAACAACAGTAACAGGGAACCCGTTGGTGTCGTTATATCCATAGGCCTCCGCTGTACTATAAGCAGAATTATTTTCATATGTAGTCAATTTGCTAGCCAGTTTTACAAATGCCCAGGTAGTTGGATTGGTAGGATATGTACTCCAGTTATTATTTGTTATCATAAGAGTAGTACCCAGAGAAGCATCTTTCATTACTTCTGTAAGTGGACGTCCTTTTTTAAACTTATTGGTTATCTCATAGGTTGTCTCTATAGTTGTATTATCAGGGTTGGTCTGTTTTACATAACCAAAACCCCTGGACTCCCTATCTGCATAATCATAATAGCCATTTGCATAATCGTATGTGGTAACAACCGGTATGTCTATGTTGTTATTGATATCATCAATTATTCCATCATAAGCCTCAATAGTTTTTACAGGGTGTAAGATAAACGGCATCCTGTTGTTGAGAAGCCCTGATGAGTTACCATAGGTTAAGTCTATACTGCCGCCAAGTGGATTTGTTATTGATTCGAGACCATCACCTGCAATTTCCCCATTGGCAAGTGCGCAACTGAGATTATATGGGTTACTATAATGGGCCATTTCACAAGAATCTGACCGGCCGTCACCATTGATATCAGCCATAAAAGATTCACCGCTAATACCTTGAACGTAAACCGGACTTGAAAATGTACCATCCCCATCAGATTTATAAATATAATTAGTCACAATTAAATCATCCATCCCATCGTCATTTATATCTGCAAGGGCGGGCTTGCTCATGATATTAGCTGCTTCGTAAGTCATTCCAGTACCGGTTGATAAGGCAACCGCTAACGGAAGAGTATAAGGAAAATTAATCCTGTATACAACATCCGCAAGACCATCACCATTTATGTCGCCTATTGTTTCTTCACCAATCCAAAAATTAGGATACTCTATTTGATTTACAATATCATCACGTATTGTATAGTATGTATCAAATGAACCATTTCCATTTGCATTTGCATACCATATCATAAGTTTATAGCCCCGGTGTGAGGGTAGCGTTAGATACTCAGTAAAGGTAAAAATATCTGCCTTGCCATCGCCATTAAAGTCTGCCATGTGTATTTTTGTGCTTGCAACTTCATAGGTACCCGACCCGACACCAAGTTGGTGTTGAACCTTTGTAGGGAAACTACCGGAGCCATTTGATATTGCGGTATATACAGTTCCATCTGAATTAAACATAATCAGGTCTGTTTTCCCATCTCCATTAAGGTCAGCAAGGCTGTTACTGAAGTTATTCACTCCATCAGAGGTGATTTTGTCTGCAAATGTTAAACTTGTCGCAGTGCTGGTTGACAGATATACATGAACCTTGGAATTCAGACCGCTACTTACCATATCAGCCTTTCCGTCACCATTTATATCTCCTAATGCAACACTCACTTGTATAGTACCTGTAGAGGTGTTAATTGGGCATGGCTGAAGTTCCATTGGATCTTGTGCTGTAAAACGAACAGTAGAAGAATGGGGATTTGCCAGATACGGGTATACATAGACAGGTTCTTGGCTGCCGCCTAGTGAATATACCTCTATAAAATCCTGAATCCCATCTCCATTAATATCACCAAATACCAGATAATGATTTTGAGTCCTATAGCCTGGTATAGCCTGAGTTGTAGGGCCTGTTGGCGTGAATGTGCCATCTCCGCCATCATAATATGTAAACTCATACGGTGGAAGGGTATCATTTGGGTTATTCGGATTTACTCTCTGTATCTGGGTTAGCCTTGATCTCCCATTTCCAACTGAATATTCATAATCAAGGTTATATTTATACGCTATATCTGAATCTACCTTTACTGTTATTGTACTAAGTCGTTTGGCTGTTGTAACAAGAAATTTTGTTTTATAAGACGTTATTATATCGGTTCTGTCTTCGAGTCCGAACTCTACTATTTTATTTGTAGAAAGGCCGTTTGTATTTCCTGTATAGGATATCTGATATGGATATATCTGCCCTGAGTATGCTGGTGTATAGCTTATAGTCATATAATTGCCATTTGTATCCTCAACCCTGTCGAGGTTCCAGCTATATACATTGCTTCCATTTGCTATCCTGGAGTTCACAGTCTGACCATAGAAATACTTTGTTCCGTCTTTGGCAGTAGCTGTCCAATGATTAGACCCTGTATTATAATAATATTTTATGAAAGCTCCTTCAATTTTAGCCCCATAGTAATTGGTACCCCAGTCACTGCTTCTGGATACCAATTCTGCTCCATCTGCCACAAACTCGCTGCCACTATAATTTAATCCCTTTTTTGTAGAACGACTGATTGAACCCAGGCTAAGGTCCCAGCCCACACCAAGCCAGCCATTCCCATTATAACTTGAGTAATCAAGAGAAATATTCGGCTGGAGGCCATTCCTTCCCGGAGGCACCTCAATAGGGTAACTTAATGTTGCTGCCCCTACCTGGCTTACTGATACAGATTCAGGTTTGGAATATACTCCGCCTGTAGCCTTTTCAGAAGCCCCGCCGGATGTAGAGCTCATCGCGGAGGATTTCATAGCAGTCTCTTCTGATAATTCATCAGTTGACTTTTTTGTATTATCTTTTTTAGCTGATTCGGTTGCTTCTTCTGAATAAACCTCACTATCGGATACATAGCTGCTGTCACTGCTTTCAGACCCTTCTTCCTGTGCAAAACTTGTTTCTATTTGCATTATAATCAAAAGGAAAAGTGATATTGAGATTAAAATAACATTTTTTATTTTTTGACTTAACCGCATTTAAGCTCTCCATTAAAAAGTGTTAATCAGGCAATTTTTATAACTGGTATTTGCATAAACAGGCCATTACTTTACTCTGTTAATGGTTTTGATCCGACCTAGTTCATCATAGGTGTAGGTACTTCCGTTAGGAGGTAATACCACATTTACAGTTACTGTTTTGTATACTGTTGCACCTCCACTTCCTGTAATAGTCATTGTGTATGTAGTATTAGTCAAGGGTGAAACGCTTCTTGACCCGCTTGTTGCCACCGCTCCAATCCCCTGATCTATGCTTACCGATGCCGCATTTGTTGTATTCCAGGTTAAGGTACTTGAAGACCCGGCTTGTATTGAGCTTGGATTCGCTGTAAACGTCCCGGTTGGCGGAGGAATGACCGTTACAGTAACTGTTTTAGGAGTGGCTTCCCCTCCAGGCCCCGTAACGGATAATGTATATGTAGTAGTAGCTGTTGGTGTAACAGTTCTCGTACCATTTGCTGCTACAGCACCAATCCCCTGGTTTATACTTATTGATGTGGCATTGGTGGTGCTCCATGATAAAGTACTTGATGAACCCAAATTAATGGCTGCAGGACTGGCTGTGAAGGTTGAAGTCGGGACAACATTTACTGTTACTGTTCGGGTTATTGTACCCCCTGCCCCTGTAACTGTCATTGTATATGTTGTATTGATTGATGGCGAGACGCCTATAGAACCATTCAGGGCTGTACTCCCTATTGCAGGATTAAAACTTACTGATGTTGCATTCACGGTGCTCCAGTTTAAAGTGCTTGTTCCGTTGGGATTAATAGTTGATGGATTCGCTGTAAATGCAGCGTGTGGCACTATGTTGATTGTTACAGACTGTGTTGTTGTCCCACCTGCCCCGATAGCTGTTATTGTATATGTAGTATTCGATGTTGGTGAAACAGAAATTGAGCCGTTTGTTGCTACATACCCAATTCCCTGGTTTATACTTATTGATGTGGCATTGGTGGTGCTCCATGATAAAGTACTTGATGAACCATAATTGATTATTGCAGGGCTTGCAGTGAAGCTTATTATTGGAACTATATTGACTATTGCTGTTTGCGATACTGTTCCACCTGGTCCGGTAACAGTCATTGTATATATCGTATTGGTTGATGGGGAGACCACTATAGAACCATTCAGAGCAGTGCTACCAATCGCGGGATTAAAGCTGACTGAAGTAGCATTCGTGGAAGCCCATGTAAGGGTGCTTGATCCTCCCTGATTTATCGTCGCAGGGTTTGCTGTAAATGTGGCAGTTGGGACAATATTTACTGTTGCTGTTTTGGTTATTGTACACCCCGGCCCTGTAACTGTCATGGTATATGTTGTATTTGCTGTAGGAGATACACTTTTTGTACCACTCAATGCAGTGCTACCAATCGCGGGATTAAAGCTGACTGAAGTGGCATTCGTGGTAGCCCATGTAAGGGTGCTTGATCCTCCCTGATTTATCGTCGCAGGGCTTGCTGTAAATGTGGCAGTTGGGACAATATTTACTGTTGCTGTTTTGGTTATCGTACCCCCCGGCCCTGTAACTGTCATGGTATATGTTGTATTTGTTGAAGGAGAGACCCCTATAGAGCCACTCAGAGCTGTGCTGCCAATCGCGGGGCTAAAGCTTACCGCTGTGGCATTGGTTGTACTCCAGCTTAAGGTACTTGTCCCCCCAAGACTGATGGGATTCGGACTCGCAGTAAATGTGGCAGTTGGAGGTGCTATATTTACTGTTGCTGTTCTTGTAGTGTTACCACCTATCCCTGTAGCAGTTAGAGTATATGTAGTATTAGTTGAAGGTGATACTGCTATTGACCCGCTCAGTGCAGTACTTCCTATTGCAGGGCTGAAACTTACAGATGAGGCCTCACTGGCATTCCATGTGAGGGTACTTGATGCTCCAAGATTGATTATTGCCGGACTTGCAGTAAAAGTTGCCGGAGGGGGATCAGGAGCATATAATTCAAATTCGGAAACAATGAACTGGTAAATTGGTGCTTCATAATATTCCCAGGGCATCCATGGTATGGGTACCCATTGCGTCCCAACTACATAACCTACTGATGAAATCTTGTAGTATAAATATGGTGTTGTATTACTCGACACATTAGGTATATTAGTCCAGGCAGAACCATTGTTACTCCCTTGTAAAGTCCATGCTGCATTTGCCCCTAAAATTGTACACTGTTGGACTATCTTTGCAGCAGGCAACTGATATATCAGATATTGGGTTGGCGGAGAGTTAGGATATTCGATAAGTACCGCAGCCGATTTCCATTTTGTGCTTGTATTGGAATCAAAGGCCTTGGATGGTGCATAGGTTGAGGATTCCGATGAACTGGCACTTGCAGTTCCATTTGTCAACTTAGTGTATGTTAATGCAAAGGCTGTTTGAGTTATTCCTATAATTATAAACAAAGGAATAAAAAACATGAGGGTTAGCTGTAACAAAACATTTTTCTTCATTATTCGCCTCCGGTTTAGTAAATAACTGCCAAATTTCAAAATAATTCAAAATCTTAAAACATGAATCGTAATGAGCAACGATTTTAATTCACTAAAAAACAAAAGCCGTAAAACAAATAAGACAAAAACTACGATAAGAAAAAAGACTGTAGCACACCTATGATTACCTTGAATACTGTCGGGTAATAAGTGGGCCATTCTTAATTAATATGTAAATCCAAATCAGGAATACTTAAATAGTGCTGTTGGCTGATTAAGTATTGAGGCGGAATATAGAAGGCATATAAATTATTGTCAATCAGATTTTTCCTGTTTTTGTATTTTGGTATACATTAAATCGTTTTGAATTGAATCTGAAATAAGTTCTGAGTCAATTAGCTTTTATTTTTCTGGTTATCTATTCAGCCTCTGCTAACCACATTTCATATTCTTTCATATTGTTTTATAGCAATTACAGACGAACGAAATTTGGTCAGAGAAGTTGAAGTTGGTATAGGCATTTCGCAAATGACAAAATATATATAATTTTTTCAAGTTAGCCTCTTTATAACTATTCCATTAACCACAGTTTGAAAAGTAAGATAATGCTTTTGCATTCATCCATAACATTTTTTAGATTTCTTCTTGACTTTTATCTGCCCTTAAATAATCTTGGAACCTGTCTTATTTCCATCTATAAAACTTTAAAACGAGGTTACTTTATATCCGTCTGGAAAAATGCATATTTTTCAGGCAGATTCTTTTTTACAGGCAATAACAAATAAGACCCGGAGGTAAATCATGTCCCAACAAGTATTATTCGCTATTCCCAATGTTACCACACCCAATCAGCCGGTAATATTCAACGCGGAAAGGTGCAACGGCTGCAACCACTGTGTGGAGGTATGCCCTATTGATGTTTACATCCCCAACCCTGTAAAGGGGAAGCCGCCCATTATCCTGCATCAGGATGAATGCTGGTACTGCGGCTGCTGCGCAAATGACTGCCCGAGACCAGGCGCAATAAAATTCAACTGGCCTCTTCAGTCACGCGCTTACTGGAAGAACAAAAAAACCGGCGAAATTGGTCAAATATAAGGAGGGATTACCATGACAAACTGGCACGATTATTTAAAAGCTAATAGCACACCACCAACCTGGCCCTACCCTGTCCGCTTTGAAAATGAGGTAGAGGTAGAGACAGATATACTGGTAATAGGCGGAGGCATCGCAGGATGCTGGGCAGCAATAAGCGCTGCAAGACAGGGGCTAAAGGTTACACTTGTTGAAAAGGGTGACACTATTAGGAGCGGCGCAGGCGGGCCTGGTTGTGACCACTGGTGCTGTGTACCTGCAAACCCATTATCACGCGTCAGCCCTGATGACTGGGCCATCCATATGGCTGACCGCCCCTACCCTAACGGTATCGGTATACAGATCCAGTGCCGCGAGGATTATGATACACTGCTAGAAATGGAACAGATGGGCGGAAAGATCCGTGACACAAATGATGAATATAAGGGCGCTGAAGGAAGGGATGATAAAACCAAGTTCATGATCTCTCCACGTTACGGCACCATACACAGCTACATGCCTGACCCCAACATGGGCACACCGGGGTTTAATCCGCCTGAAAAGCGGAATAATGTTGTTATCCGCGTATGGGGCTCCACATTTAAACCGGCCCTTAAAAAAGAGTGCAAAAGACTGGGAGTACAGATATTTGACAGGGTCATGGGCACGAGCCTTCTGACTGAAAATGGGGTACAGGGCGATCGAGTTATCGGCGCAACAGGGCTTAATAACCGTACCGGTGAGTTCATGATATTCAAATCAAAGTCAACCATTGTATCAACAGCAGGCGGAGGCTCTGTGTGGCTTATGAACAGTGAGCTGTGCGGTATGTCTACCATGATGAACAGGGCCTCATCCAGCGACGGGCTTATCATGGGATGGAAGGCCGGGGCTGAACTGGTGGATATGGAGGCCACAGGCCCGATCGGCATTGCAACCGGTCTTAAACACAAGTGGTATACAGGCGCAGGCGATGCAAGCTATGAAAATGTGCCCCTTGTGGATGCCAATGGTAAAAGGGTTCCACTCCCCATTCAGGGCTGGGAAGATGCAGGCGCCATGATCCTCACACCTGAAGGGGATAGGAAGATCAAGGAGGCAATATTGAAGGGTGAGTATGAGCTGCCCTTTTATGGTGACTGGCCCTCAATGTCTGATGTGGAAAGACGCGCTACATGGAACCTAATGCTTGGAGAGGAGTCCACAACAAAGGTGATTATCGATACCTTTAACCAGGCAGGGTTTGACGGGAGCAAAGACCTGCAGCAGAGTTATAAATTCCTGGAAGGCCAGACCATGCCACAGTGGCGTCAGCCCGGAATGGGAGGCCTGCTGGTTGACTGGAACCTTAAGAGTTCGCTTGACGGGCTTTATGTAGCAGGCAACACCATGTTTTCATCAGAAGACCACAGTTACTGCGCTGCAACAGGGAGATACGCGGGAAGGAAGGCAGTCGCATATGCAAAAGAGATAGAACAGGGCAAGGTTTCACGCGATCAGATAGCAAGAGAAAAGGCAAGGGTATATGCCCCCATTAAACGCTCAGGCGGTATTGAATGGAAAGAGCTTCATGCAGGGCTTGCAAGGGCAATGCAGTATTATGCAAGTGAATTCAAGACAGAAAGGCTCTTCAGGATGGGCTTATGGGCAATTGAAAAGATGGAAAAGGAGGCAGTGCCGCAGCTCTATGCGCTTGATCCTCATAAGCTTATGAGAAGCCTTGAAGACCTGCAATTGATAGAACATGCAAAGATCATACTGAACGCATCTATTGCAAGGAAGGCCAGCAGTGTACCATTGGGCTTTGACAGGATAGATTACCCTGAGGTTGATCCCCCTGAATGGAACAGGTTCTCCACCATTAAGCTTGAAAATGATAGAATAAAGATCGATTACAAGCCGCAGAATTTCTGGGGCAACATGAAGGAGCAGTATGAGAAGCATAACCCCGATTATGAAGGGGTGTATAAAAAATAAGGTTTGAGGTTTGAGGTTTGAGGTTTAAGGTTTAAGGGTTCGAGGTTTAAGGTTATAGGTTATAGGTTAAGAAGAATACAGGGGGCAAGGGTTCAAGATTCAAGGTTGAAAATTGTGAATTGTGAATTGTGAGTTAAGGGGTTTTAAAATTATTTTACTCGAACCCTGGACCCCTGGAACCCTTGAACCCTGATTATTTCAAATCTCAAATTTCCAATTTCAAATCTTTTCCTTTCCCTTATCTCCATTTTTCTAGTATTGTGCCAGCCACAAAAAGTCTGATTAATGTTTAACAAGAAGTGAATTATATGGAAGAAAACAGATTTAATAAAAGTGTGCTCGACACAGACAAAATAGGTCACCTTCTCTTTAAATTATCCATGCCGGTCTTTTTCGGCATGTTTGTACATTCACTCTATAATGTAATAAGCGCTATTTTTATAGGCAGATATGTTGGCCATCTGGGCATGGCAGCCCTCTCCATTGCATTTCCGCTTCAGATGATAGGTTTCGGGCTTGGGACCATGTCAGGCATAGGGGGTATGTCGCTTATCTCCCGGTTTCTCGGGGCAAGGGAGAATGAGCAGGCTGAAAAATCACTTGGTAACGGCATTACACTTGCTGTAATACTGAGCTGCCTTGCCATCATCGGTTTGATGCCATTCCTTAACTTCTGGCTCACCATTATGGGGGCCTCCGAAAATGTCCTGCCCTATGCGCGTGAATACATGATCTATATAATAATAAGCATGATATTCGCAATTATAGGCACCTCACTCATGAACTATACAAGGGCAGAGGGCAACGCAAAGGTAAGCATGGTTGCCATGATAGCAGGGGCTATCATAGATATTATCCTCTGTTATATATTTATAGTGCGAATGCAGATGGGTGTTAAAGGCGCAGGCGTTGCCACAATTATAGCCCAGCTCTTTTCCATGCTGTACCTGTTAAACTATTATAGGTCAGGTAAGAATTATCTCAAGATCAGGGTAGCCAATTTTATCCCGGATATAAAGATCATGAAGGAGATGTCAGCAATAGGCTCCGGCGCATTTATACAGATGTTTGCGAGCAGCCTGGCCGCAATGATACTCTTCAAGATGGCAGCGACCTATGGAGGTGACTATGCACTTGGCGCCTTTGGCATAGCGCAGAGGATACTCATGTTCATAACCATGCCTGGAATGGTCTTAAGCCAGGGGGTCCAGCCAATACTTGGCTTCAACTACGGGGCAAAACGTTTCAGGCTTGTCATAAGGTCCATGAACCTTGCCCTGGTCTGGTCACTGATATTCGGCACAGCGGGTTTTCTTCTCGTTTATTTTACCCCTGAACCGTTTATAAGAATATTCACTGATGACCCTGAACTGATAAAGATGAGCATAGCAACAAACAGATATATGTTCCTGGCCCTTCCGCTGTTAGGGCCGCTCCATATCGGCACCATGATATTCCAGGCAATCGGTAAGGCAAAGCAGGCATTTATTACAGCATTTGGCAGACCGGTAATTTTCCTGATACCATCTGCCCTCTTCTGGACCCATCTGTTCAGGCTCAAAGGGGTATGGCTTGCATTCCCTTCATCTGATGTTCTGACATTTTTTCTAGTCGGAATTCTTATGCTGCCCATACTTACAGAATTTAGAAAAGGGATTACTCAGAATGAAATACCCCAAACCTTACAGTAAATTTTTCCAGATTATTGATCCGGTTTTTTATTGAAGTATATGGGTAGTTTATATTATACGGTCTACGGTATGAGGTTTAAGGTATGTGGTTTGTGGTTTAAGGCTTGAGGAAAAACATATGACGCAGTTTGGATATGCAGGTAATATCCTTAAAGTTGACCTGACAAACAGAAATATAACAAGGCTTGATACAGCAGGGTATTCAGACAGATTTATTGGCGGCAGGGGTATTGCTGCAAAACTTTTCTGGGACTTTGTTCCGCCTGAAACAAAGGCATTTGATCCTGAAAACTGCCTGATCTGCGCCACAGGCCCTGTTGCAGGTTTTACAGGGTTCGCCGGCTCAAGATGGCAAATCTGCGGTAAATCACCCCAGGGAGACAGGGAGACATTTTCCTATTCCAACCTGGGAGGCAGATGGGGTGTCATGCTGAAATACGCAGGATACGACGGCCTTATCATACAGGGGAAAGCTGATAAACCGGTCTACATCGTAATCAAGGATGATTCAGTAGAGATAAAGGATGCCTCGCGCTTCTGGGGAATGTCAGCCTTTCATGCTACTGATGCGCTCAAGGCTGAACATGGAAAGGATTTCAGCATCCTTACAATAGGTAAGGCAGCAGAAAATCTCGTAGTCTTTGCCACTGTACTTGCGGAAGACCGCTCTTCAGGCTCCGCTGGCCTTGGGGCCGTGATGGGTTCAAAACTGCTTAAGGCCGTTATCGTTGCAGGTGATAAAAGACCTGTAGCAGCCAATCCTGATAAGTTAAAAATCCTGGCAAGACAAATCCGTGAAATTCACAAAACAGCAGATCATGATGAAGGGATGTGGAAGATAAATGACTCCTTTAAAAAGCATATCTGTTACGGATGCGGTGTTGGATGTGGTCGTTATGTATACCCTTATTTTAATGGCAGTAAATATAAATCCCTTTGCCAGGCAATGATGTTTTATTTTAAACCCGTAATGGAATATAACAAAGGAAAGGACAACAGTGAGACACGAATGCTCGCCTCCAGGCTCTGCGACGATTACGGGCTTGATACATCTGTTATGCATGGCATGGTTGACTGGCTCTCATACTGCTACAAGGATGGAACCCTCACAGAAGAAGAGGCCGGCCTTCCCCTTTCAAAGATGGGGACACCCGAATTCATAGAAATCCTTACAGCAAAGATTGCCTCAAGAGAAGGTTTCGGTGACCTCCTTGCTAAAGGCACCATAGAGGCCGCAGAGGCCATAGGCGAGTCTGCAAAAAAACATCTAGGGTATTGCGTTGCTACCAGGAACAGTGAAACAAAGGATTATGACCCGCGTCTCATACCTGCAAACGCTCTCATATATGCAACTGAGCCGAGAAGACCTATCCAGACACTGCATGAGCCTGTATCATATCTTTTCAAATGGGTAGCATGGGCGAGAAAGATGGAGAATGCCTTTTTTTCGAGCGAAGTCTTTAGAAAATTTGCAAAACGTATCTGGGGAAGTGAAATTGCTGCCGATTTTACCACAATGGAAGGAAAGGCGCTTGCATCAAAAAAGGCCATTGACAGGGCCTATGTAAAGGAAAGCCTTATACTGTGTGACCTGAGCTGGATGGCAATATGGCAGGACTACTTTACCAGAAACATGGATGAACCTGCCCTTGAATGGCAGATATATTCCGCTGTAACAGGCAGAGAGGTTGATGAGGACGGCTTGAACCGGCTTGGTGAAAGAAATATCAACATGCAGAGGGCCATTCATTTAAAACACGGGTGGAAGGGAAGGACAGATGATCAGATGATGGATTACTATTTTACCCAGCCCCTTAAAAAATGGGAGCTCTTCTGCGATCCTGAGTGCATAATACCGGGTAAAAATGATGAAATAGTATGCGTTGAGGGCAGTGTATTTGACAGGAATGCATTTGAAAAATTGAAAGATGAGTATTATGAATTACGTGGCTGGGATGTGGAAACAGGTCTATTAAAGGAGTCAACCCTTAAGGGTTTTGATATGGCGGATATTGCAGAGGAGCTTGGCAAGCTGGGATTGTTAAAATAGTAAGAAGGTCATTATTTCAAAAATATGAACGCCCAACATCGAACGTCGAACTTTCAACTTCCAATGAAAAATCTAAAGCAAAAAAAAGACAATGCGTTCTGTCTTCAAATGAACTTTGGATGTTGAGCGTTGGACGTTCATATTTTGTGAAATTCAAATAATATACAAAATGATAAGCTTCCAACTTTCTTTTATCCTGGATCTTGAATCTTCAATTTTGAATCTTGAATTTTTAATCTTGTTTCTATTTCTCTGCGTTTATTTCAAGGTCTGCATTTTTTACACATAAAGGGAACGGATCCATTATAGATAGTCCCCCGTCAACAGGAATAACCGTCCCTGTAACATATGTTGAATCATCACTGGCAAAAAATGCGCAGAGCCCGGCTATCCTGTCAGGTGTGCCGGCCTTGCGTGCAGGCACATCATTAAATACCTTTAACATAAGTGTATTAAGGTCAATGCCGTTATCCTTTGCAACCTGTCCGAAGCGCCCTTCTGTCATCTCCGAGAAGATAAAACCGGGGCAGATAACATTGCACCTGATACCATCTCCACCATAATCAAGCGCTGCCTGCATGGTCATCATATTAAGCCCTGCCTTTGATGCACAGTAGGCATTGCCATGAGGTATGGCCCGCAATGATGCAAGTGAAGATATATTTACAATGGAGCCCCCGCCAGCCTTTTGCATATAGGGGATGACTGCCCTCATAAGCATAAATGGTCCAACAAGGTTGATCTCTACTATTCTTCTCCAGTCTTCTATTGATGTGCTGGTTATTGAGCCCTCTGCCCCTGCCCCCGCATTGTTTATAAGCACATTCACAGTACCGCCAAAGTCCACTGCTGTTTTAACAATACGTTCAATGTCTGATGGGTTTGTTACATCACCCGGGCATTTCACAGCAGTGCCCTTTGGTAAAGATTTGATTGTCTCATCAAGCACACTTTCACGACGACCGGTAATACACACTTTAGCGCCCTCTGCAACAAACCTTGCAGCCACCGCAGCGCCGATCCCTGTTCCACCCCCGGTAATTATTGCAGTTTTACCTTTAAGCATCATATCCATAGCACCTCTTTTCTATTATATTGTTTTACAGGATTCTTTGTATAACCGGTAAAATCCTGTTTATCAAGTCTATTAATGATGATCAACTATGCTCAGGCTGTTTAAATCAGGTTGTGCTTTTGATGCAACTGTCATAATATCGATTAAAACTTTTATTATTAAGGATAATGTGATGGAGAGCATCCTCTATATAGATCGAAAAACAGGAAAAGTCCTTCAGGAAATCGTCCCCGGTGAAGGATGGCTTAAATGGCTTTACTACAACCCTTTTGGAAGGCTTACCTTAGAGGGGCTTGTTAAAAGGAGGTTTTTATCAAGATGGTATGGCAGAAAGATGGATAAACCGGCATCAAAGAATAAAATAGGCGGTTTTATTAAAGAGCTTAATATTGATATGAGTGAAGCTCTTCGCCCTCTCCATGATTTTACGACATTTAATGATTTTTTTATCCGCAGGCTAAAACCTGAATCCAGGCCAATAGACAGAGATGTGAATGCAATCGTTTCGCCTGCTGATGGCAAAACCCTGGGGTTTTCAGAAATGGGTGGCCTTGACACATTTTTCGCCAAGGGACACCAGTTTTCCATTGATAAATTATTACAGGATCAATCACTTGGAAAAAGATACTCAGGCGGAACACTGTTGATAATTAGACTTGCCCCTGCGGATTACCACCGCTTTCATTTTCCGGCAAATGGCAGGATCTCAAAATCAACACGAATTAATGGGGCCTATTATTCAGTCTCTCCATATGCGGTAAAAAACAGGATGAAAATATACTGGGAGAACACAAGAGAATACAGTGTGTTAAACACTAATAATGCAGGAAATATCCTTCTTTGTGAAATAGGGGCAACAATGGTTGGTTCTATTATCCAGAGTTATCTCCCTGATACAGAGGTGCTAAAGGGGGATGAAAAGGGATGGTTTTCATTTGGAGGGTCAACTGTTATTGTCCTTTTTGAAAAAGAGAGGGTTAAGGTTGATACAGATATAATAGAAAATACCAGAAAAGGTTATGAAACCACCATCAGGATGGGTGAAAAACTGGCAACACTCCTTTAACCCTGTTTTTTCAATCTTGAATCTTCAATTTTGAATATTGAATTACGACTCATTTCTTTCCGCCTTTAACCTCTCTATCTCTTCCTTTGCCTTGCTTAATTCCTCACTCGTTATTCTTAAACGGTTAGCCAGGATCTGGGAAAAGATCCTGTAGAGGATGCTTGAAAAAACGAATTTGTCTTTGCCCTTTAACCTGTCGAGATATGAGGCATCTGTTGCCATGCAGACTGTCCTGTCAATTGCAATTACTGATGCAGACCGTGGAGAGGCGTCAATTATGCACATTTCACCAAATACATCTCCTGAGCGTTTTAGGATACCCAGACTCTCATCATTCTTGACCACTTTTACCTGTCCGCTGATAAGAAAAAACACACAGGAATCAAAACCTCCCTCTTTCAGAATCGCCTCACCAGGCTCATATTGTCTTAGCTTGCTCATCTCAAGGATGCCCTTAAGGTCTTTCTCAGAAAAATCTTCAAAGCTCTGTATTTTTTTTAATTTTTCAACAAATTTAAGATTGTCTTTTAAAAATTCAGATTCGATCATGATGTATCACCTCTGATAAGGTTACTAATAAGGGTGTACCAATTCTCCCGACCGTGACGAATATTTCAATCAGCATCGGTTTTTTTGATTTATTCTAATGGAAAATTCATCCAACCGCAATATGATTATTTTGCGGCAGGTTTATAATACAAAAACCTATTGAATTTAATTTAGAATAGCTTTATCGTCGGAGTTAATTGTTTTTACAAAGGAACATTAACATGACCCAGGCTGATTTGGTAGACAGTCGAACATGGCTCAAAGCTCTACGCAAATCTGAATGGAGAATTCCGAGTGTCTGATATTGTTATTATTGATACTGACATTTTAATAGATTCCGCCAGAAATATAGATGAAGCGATATTATGTCTCAGGGCAATTACAAATTTATAAAAGACCTTGACCTGCTTCCTTATCCAAATCCATTTATATAAATATTTTTTTCAATATTCTGAGGTTACTGTAATGTAAACGTAGAAATTTTTTTATATTTTCTCTTTTCCAAGATCACAAAGTTTTAGTAATATGAACGCGTTATTTTGGTGAAAATTTTATGTCAAAAGTAAAACAGGTTGTCAATGCAAAACCTGTGCAATTTCAATGCTGCCTGTTTTGAATCCCAGGGCTTGAAGTGTGATGTGAGTTGGTGATGTAGGTAAAGTCGTCTTCTTCACCCCATGATGCTTTACTAATGCTTTACGCAAAAGTTATTTTGATTTTCACGGTCGGCATCTTGTCTAACCTCTATATGTGTAGGCCTGACATCATTCGCCTCTGTTACATTTTGACCTAAATCATCGGAAAAAGGAACTTGAACAGAGACTCATACTGAGAGTCTCTTATGAATTCAGGGTTCTTTTCCGACATTTTTCTCCTTATCTCGTCTGTTCTGCTTTTCCACTTCCCAGTTTTATCTTCTATCTCAACCACCCGTTTATGTCCAAAAAAGTTAAGAACCATTCCGAAATACCACAGTATTTTCTTGTATGAATCATATGCTAGATGTGCGACTTGAATAAGATATTTATGTTCAAAACCTATTACTTTACCATTTTTTGCGCTGAGTAATATAAAAATGGTGCTTTGATATCGCCTATCATGGTATGAAGCAGGTATATTTATGCCCAGTTCTTTGACTTCTCGATATAAAACAGCATATCTGGTATCCATCTCATCAGTTAATTTTTGCGAAGCTTTATCAAGGTCATACCAGAACTGCTCGTAGGCATCTCTTAGATGCTCTATACGTCTCTTTTCCCCACACTGAATTGCTTCTTGACATGCTTTCTTGTAATCGAAAAAATAGACTTGCTGATTTTGAACATCCAGTGTTAACTGATCGAAGCATATAATCTCAGTTTTCCAGTTATCACTAATTCCATTTTCAGAATAGGTGGGGACATGGTAATAGCAGCGCAAGAAAAATCTGCATTTAGCCCTCGATTTTGCAACGGTTTCAGCGTCCACAATAAAAATGTTACTGTTATTGTTATAAAAGAGATCCTGCTGAAACAGTCTAGGATCTTCCAAATCAATGCTCTTAAATATCCAAAATATTAACCCTTTTTCGTTTAGATAGAACTGCTCCCTTTCAACAACAACGTTCAGAAATGTGGTGGAAAGTTGTACCTCAAAGGCTATAGGTATAGCATTATACCATGCCTTAACATCTGGGACTCGCCAAGATTTTGGGTTAATCGTACCTTTCCATCTTTTTTCCATATCTATCGGGCGGGATGAGAATATCGGGTCAGATTCAAGACTATCGATGACCATTGCTTTCATTTCCTTGTGCGGCTGGCCCTCCTTTAGACAGTGGTATTTGAGAGCATTAATCTGATCTTGATTTTTTTCTCCCCTCGTATGGTAAGGGCATCTACCATCTTCTTCAACATGTCGAAAGTAATGGTTTTTTAGCTTTGATGCGATAGGGTAAACCGGTACTGAACAGAGAGCGCATGCAACCAGAGGTTCTCCTCTACAAATAGCTGCTCGCAGCTCTTTTCTGATGATCGAAATATTTCTACAGTCGCGCTCCAAAAAAACTGATGAGGGCACAATTTCACCTGTTCGGAGAACTAGAATCTCCTCGATGAAGGGTTTCTCGACATAGTTCCTCAAGAGATCTTGACTCATAAGATTAACGGGCTTTATTACAGGTAGGGCAGTGTTTTATCGCCCGGTTCTTATAGATGCAGAGGTTGTGCATTTATTAATGACCTTTTAATAGATCAAATAATTCTTGTTCTTTTAGTGTAATTTTGCCATCAATTTTTATGAGTTTTTCAGCTTTTATACATATATATTCAATAACCTTTTCATGCATATATTCAAGCTTTGAAGCTTCATTTATAAAATCATTCTTTGTGACCTTGTGATTAAAAGCATAATTTTCTACAAGATTTTTTTGTTCACCAGTACAATACTGAGAAATAATATTTGAAATAATTTGCTTTTCATCATCAAGGAATTTTCGATCAGCTCTAGCCAAGTATGAAAGGATATGAATGATAATTTGAAGCTCTTCCATTTTTATTGAATTAAAAATACCATATCGGTCAAAAAAGGTATGTGGTTTTGGATGAATTTCTCCAGTGTCTAATTCGATAATCTCTTCAATACGATCTTCACGAAATGTCCTGTGGTTTTCTCTTAAAAAACAAAAACCAGAGAAATATCGGCTATGATCATCACTTCTAAATATTTTATTTACTTCAACTTGTCTATTAGTAACTGTTCCTTGAGCATCTATATACTTCATGCCTATTGGAATACTAATACCAGAAATTAATGTGTTACAACTATCTCGCCAAGTATTGAGCGAATGGGTATCTGGTCCTCTATCAAAAGGCAAATCGACTTTTGAAGGGTAAACATCAGAAATTAACTCTATATCTTTTTCGTCACTATCATCAATATCTTTAGAGTATTTAAAAGGAATAAGATCAGATTTTACTTCTGGCTTTTCACTCCCTAGTGCTTTCAATTTATCAATGATGATCTTGATAACAAACATAATACCTCCGCTTTACTGAAATATCACCCATGAACAACAGGTGAACAACAGGGGTCAGCCCTTGACGGGCTGTTGCCCAAATTGGATTATGACCACAAGTTACTCTTTTAAAAAATTTAGCAATCAATAATTTCAATAAGTTAGTAGAGTAACTTTCTAGCTGAATGAGCACAAAAGCACAATTCAGCGCTTTGGGCAACAGCCCCTTGACATTGGACATATCCCAAACCACTGTACACTGACAAGTAATTACAAATCAAAAACAACTGGATTCCCGCTTGTGCGCATTGGCGTCAAGCTAAAATCTATTGAAATGACAGGATAAATTTTAATGTTAAGGTTTGATCGTACATACAATATATTTTGTTGTCCATATAAAATATCTACTGGAAGAGGATATCAAATATTA
>JAAZBV010000148.1 GCA_012513605.1 Desulfatiglans sp.
AAAACCTGCAAGCTTCCGAATCTCGTATAAGAGACGTAGATATGGCAAAAGAAATGACAAATTACACAAAATACAACATCATAACACAAGCAGCAACAGCAATGCTTGCTCAAGCAAATCAAGTACCACAATCAGTATTGTCATTACTTCAATAAGAAAGCTTTCAACTAAAAACCCCTGTCAAAAGGGGTTTTTTTATTTAAAAAGATAAAAAGATAATAAATAATGGATAACAGATAATGAAGGAATTTGAATCTTGTCAAATTCCCTTCTGAATTATCCGTTTTTCATTATTACATATTAATTTATAATATGGATTTTTGTGTTTGCAAAACACAAAATCCTCCTAAACTATTAGTTCTTAGTTATTAATTTTAATCTGTTTTTCGCCGGCTCATAGTCATATGCGGCGGCTTTTTCATAGCACTCCTTAGCTTTATCTGTTTTTTTTGTCATCTCATAAAAAACACCTAAATTATATAAAGCTGCGAAGCTGCCGGTGCCTATGACACCTCTGTATCCTGAGCCTTCTCCGATTTTCAGGCATTTAAGAAACGAATCTTCGATCCTGTTAAAATACTCTATATATTTTTTAACATCGGATAATATCAGCTTTACATAAAGCAAACCTGAAACAAAATGAAAACCGGAATCTTTGTTCATATACATTTTTTCATTTTCTATGATTTTAAGTGCGGATTTGTAATCCTTACATTCTATCAATAAATAGATATAGTCCACGATGACGGATGTATATACTGAAGAGAGCCGGCTGACGGAATCATAAGCCAGATCCATATGTTTCAAAGCTGATTCTAAGTCATTGATCCTTTTATATTCCGTTGCAAGTTTATATCTGTAATATGTATTTTGCGGGTCTGCTTCCAATGTTTTTGTAAGAAGGGCTATGTTCCGGCTGTTTTTTTCATTTTCTATAGCTTCATGATGGTGGTATCCATCATGCTTAACCACAATAGGGATCATTTTGTGCGGCAGAGAGGAATCCGGCTGCTCATGGATAATGCCTTTGTAAAAGATACCCTTAGGCAAAAATCGCGCCACATGGCTCCATGAAATATCGTCGGTGCCGTCAAATGATTTAAAGCTGCTTAGAATTTTAATATCGCCGATATGAGGCTTATCCATATTCATAAAATCTTTTATAGCTTCATTATCCCACTTTAATATATATTCATCTGCATCTAAAACCAGATTAAAATCGCATTTAGAGTATTTTAATGATTCATTTCGTGCCTTTGAAAAGTCATCCTGCCATTCCCATTGATAAACTCGTGCTCCATGTGAATGAGCAATATCTATAGTCCTATCCTTCGAACCCGTATCCAGTATTATCATATCATCCACATGGTTTTTCACACTTTCAAGGCATCTTGACAGAGATTTTTCTTCATTTTTAACTATCATGACAAGAGCTATGCTTTTTTTCATCGAAACCTCCAATTACTAACTGATAACTGAGCCAATCGGTTTATCGTTTATAGTGTATCGTGCAATGATGCTTTGCAAAGATTGGGTGAAAGTACAAGTATAGGTTAGATAATAGATAACAGATAACAGTTAAGGTAGATTTTCTTCAGGAAAATCAAAATATTGAATGATAGCTTTGCCTTAGCAAAGGTTTCCTCAACTATTATCTCTTATTTTTTATCTCTTATCTGATGCTCACTCACTTTTCCTTATTCCTATCCTCCAACATCCAACCTCTTATCTCTATTCTATACTCCATACTCTATTTTTGTGCTTCAGCACAAAAATAGTATATCACAAAAATATTGGTTAAAAATTGAAAAAAATTTTATAAAACTATTTAATTATTATTTATACATCCGATAAGTAATAATGTGAAGGCCTTCACAAAACTTTATGGTAAGGATACCAGACAATAATTTTCAAGGAGGAAAATAATTATGAGAATAATGCACAATATTTCAGCAATGAATACTTACGGCAAATTAGCCGGAGCAACAAATTCACAAGCCAGAGCATTG